>NZ_JAFLQW010000626.1 GCF_017313335.1 Phormidium pseudopriestleyi FRX01
GCAAAAAGTAGAAAAGTAACCGCAATGGCAGCGTCGCAAGACAGTTGTTTTGAGCGTCTAGAGGCACTTTGACAATGCCTTTGAAGATTACCTCGGTAGTCTACTCAAGAATCTCAGTGTCTTTAGACCTGAGAGTGTCAAGAAGGCTTAACCCCAAGCTGTATGAAATTCCCCTTTCCCCTGAAGAAAGGGGAATTCTCATGATTTCAGGCTCAAGACAAAATGGGCTAAGGGGGAGCATCTCATTTTGGTCGCCCTCACCCTAAATCCCTCTCCCAAAATGGGAGAAGCCTGTCCTGAGCCCTGAGCCAGTCGAAGGGTCGAAGCCTGTCCTGAGCCCTGAGCCAGTCGAAGGGTCGAAGGGGGGGTCGAAGGGGGGTTGGGGGATGAGGGCCAACTGTCCAAATTGAGATGCTCCCGGCTAAGGTGCCGATCGCCTTAAGCAGAAATTACCCAAATCCCGATCGCCACTCTCAATTCAATCCCTATTTATAACAAAGGTCATTAATCATGCAAACTTATCCCCCGATCGCCTCCTTGGAGAAATCACCGGATCCCCAAACCCTGGGTAAACAATCCAATCCAGTGGCACCGATTGAAATCACCTACTATACCGACCCCCTCTGTTCCTGGAGTTGGGCGGTGGAACCCCAGTGGCGACGCTTGCGCTACGAGTTTGGCGATCGCCTGGTTCTTCGCTATTCAATGGGGGGACTCCTTCGCGATTGGCAGCAATTTAGCGACCCCCTCAACCATATTTTCCGACCTGTGCAAATGGGTCCAGTTTGGATCCAGGTCCGACATCTCACCGGAATGCCCATTGATGAGAAAATCTGGGTGAAGAACCCCCCGACTTCCTCCTATCCCGCCTGTATCGCCGTGAAAGCCGCCTCACAACAAGGCCCGGAGGTGGAGGAGTCCTATTTGCGACGACTGCGAGAGGCGGTGATGTTAGAGGGCCGCAATATTTCCCAGAGGGAGGTTCTGCTGGAGTTGGGGGCCCAATTGAACCCGGAACTGGGCCTTGATGGCGATCGCTTTGAGAGGGATTTGGACCATCCTGATTCTATAGAAGCATTCCGCCAGGACCTGAAAGAAATGCGCTATCGCGGGATTGCCCGATATCCCAGCATCATGCTACGCCCGAACTCGGGGCGATCGCTGCTGATGATGGGATATCGACCCTATTCGGTCCTACGAGATGCCATCACCCAACTTGCGCCGGATCTCGAACCCCTGCGATCGGTCACCGATGCGATCGCCTATGCCACCCACTGGGAAACCATCACGGTTCCCGAGGTTGCCGTGGCCCTCAATCTGAACATAGAAGCAACAACCATCCTGCTTGATGAAGCAGTCAACCGGGGACAACTGGAAAAAGCTGGTTTCCTGTATCGCAAAATTGAGCGCCGAGCTTAAATCATAAACGCTTCGCCCTCGCGATCGTGCCATTGATGGTGACTTCGTTCGGAAATCAGGGGTTGTAACCGCAACTTTGGGGGAGACCCATCCAGGACATCAACGCGCAAAAAGGAGTAGGGGCGCTGCTTATGGGAACCCCGACCTTTGCGCCCGAGAAAGAATTTCGAGCGGGCCACCAGGCGCTCCTCCTCAGTTTCTGGGAACAACTCCCGTAAGTCGGAACCCTCTTCTCGCTGACGGCGCAAACTATATCCACTCCCGCCACAAATAAGCCAATTGATATGGGAGTCAGCGTGTCCGGTATCTCCGGTTTGTAAATACTCCAGACAGTGAGCATGACCACTGAGTACCAGGTCTAGGAGGGGCCTTCCTTGGGTTTGGTCGCCCACCACCTCCGCTACCTGATCGAGAACCCACCGCAGTTGACGGCGAATGGCGAGGGTCTGGCCTTGGTCCCACTTCGTTGCCTCGGTGACATAGGAGGGATGATGGAGATACAGGATTCGTCCCCGCACTTCCTTGTTATTCCAAGAGTGAATCAATCGTTGTTTGAACCAATTGAGTTGTTCAATATCGGTTACGGTGTTTTCATCGGATTCTAGTTGTTTCTCAATATCGAGTTTCATTTCTCCGATCTGCTCTAACTTGGTTTCAAGCTCATCGAGTTGCTCGGCATCATGGGGATTATTGGGGTTGAGTTGTTGCGATCGCGCGGTGAGTTCGACTTCCTGACGTTCCAACTCATCCCGGCGTTTTTCCAGCAACTTGCGGTATTTATTCCCCTCTTTGGTGTCGGGAAGGGGGGGCGGCTCATTAAAGGTATTAGAGTCTAGGGCAAAAAAGTCAATGCCACCATAGCGAAAAGTATAATAGCGATTCGGTAACCGGGTAAATTCTCCGGGTTGATATCGTAAACAGCGTCCGGTGTCTGTCTGGGCGGTGTAATGGCGATCGAAATGAGCCTCTAGTTGGAAGTCGGGGATGTCATTGAGGTAGTCGAGGAATGCTCGGGCGTAGGCTTTACCTTGGTCAGAACCATGCCATCCCACATCGAGATTGAAGTAGCCCCGCAGGAGATGGCGCAGGGGTTGGGCAGCTTGAGCGATCGCCCCGTATAACAGGGGGAGGTCATAGTAATCGTGGTTACCTGGGACGGGGAGAATTGGCAGTTTGAACACCATTTTGTTGTAGGCAATGCGATCGGGATGTTCTCCACCTACGATAAATTCGCGATAGGGTTCGATGAAGTTTTGGGGATAATATTCGCTAGAACCGACAAGATAAATCACATCGCCGGTATGCAGAATAAAGCGGCAGTTGTCCTGGTGTTGGACCATCTGTTCCGCGATTTGGCGTTGGGGGTTGTTTTTGATGTGGCGTCCGGATCCGCTATCGCCGATGACGAGAAAGGAAAACTCGCGATCGCCTGAGTTGCCGTCATCCAGCTCAAACCTGGTGCGATCAATCCCTTTAGACAGCAGCAAGGGATGTTGCGATCGTAATCGAGTTTTCATTTTCTCGATTTTAACCGCAGTCGCCGGATCCGATACAAATTTCATAACTCCTTATTCCTGTGTTTTTATGTTTCTTCTGCGGTTTCAATCGTAGTCCTAGGAACTCCCAAAGCATCTCTACCGAAATATAGAAGCAGGCATCCAATGGACTAATTTGCTTATTTCAGCAGGGAACCTACAGCGCTGTCAATCCGATGCATGATACATTTACATCGAACTGGCATTTTCTATAACAAATGGCACGCCAGATGCTCTATCCTTAAAACTCCACTGTGGCACAGATGAAGCCGATCGCACTTGACCATTGCACCGTTTGATGGAGGAGATGGCGCTGGAATGCGAACTCTACTGTCTGAACCTCTGTCACCGAGAGCATCTGTACCAACCTGTCACCATAGCTGGGTTTTTCCGACTTCGAGGGAGTAAACCAGCGATCGAGCATGGCAGGGGTGATGTGTAATTCCTGGTGCGATCGCTCGATTTGCAATTCTACCCGAAACCCCACGGATTCTAAACAACGTTGCAACTCCTCCCCATCCCAATTCACCATCGGATCCGTAGAGTCTTGATAAATCGCCTCTTCTGCTGACATCAGGCGATCGCCTAAATTTTGTTTGAGTCCTTTCCCTTCTAACAACCGATATAAGCGCTGAGTATAACGCGGCAGGGTTTCCCCTAAAACTAATCCTCCCGACTCCGACAGCAGGGACACCAAACCCCGGGCGATCGCCATTTTATCCCCTTCCCGAACCAAGGCATTTCTGCCCATAATTCGGTCAAATTTCACCCCAGGTGCTTGCTTATCCAGGGTTTGCCGAATTTGAGCTAAAGACGATGCCATCACCCTCGGACGCATTAATTCCGGTAGGGATGCAGATTGTTCCGTTAAAGCACTCACTTCTGAAGCATGACGGGCGATCGCATAAACGCCCCCTTCTGGTACTCGTCGGACTGCCTCCCAAGTGAGTAACCCACTTTGGGCGTTTAAATCCAGAATCAGATGATGCCGTTGGGGTTGCGCCATCTCAAATAGGCGATCGCGCACCTGGGACAGGCGATCGCCCACTTGTCCCAAAGTGCGATGTAACCACCGTTCCGCCATGCGATCGCCACTGCCATAAGTGAGAATCTCCGACGGTGCCACCCCCACTCCTTCCACCATTGCCGCTAACTGCGCTTCCCGCTGCCGCGCCACCAGGGTAGCAATTTCTGCCTCCTTCCCCTGATTAGACGGTTGATAAAACACCCGTCCCTGCAAACTTTGGGGTAAATATTGCTGTTCTACCCAATGATCTCGATAGGCGTGAGGATACAAATATCCGGCACCATGTCCGAACCCCTTTTTATCCCGGTTGGCATCCTTTAAATGGCTGGGAACCTCTGCCTCTCGTTCCTTTTCCACCGTTGCTAAGGCATCAAAAAAGCCCATAATACTGTTAGATTTAGCCGCAGTGGCTAAGTATAACGTAGCTTGGGCTAAATGATACCGTCCTTCGGGCATTCCCACGCGATCGAAGGTTTGGGCACAAGCATTCACAATCACCAAGGCATTAGGATCCGCCAGTCCAATATCCTCACTGGCTAAAATCAACATCCGACGGAAGATAAAACGCGGATCTTCCCCAGCATAAACCATTTTGGCTAACCAGTACAGCGCTGCATCCGGGTCCGAACCTCGTAAACTTTTAATAAAGGCACTGATGGTATCAAAGTGAGCATCACCTTCTTTATCATATAAAACTGCCCGTTTTTGGATGGATTCTTCCGCTACCTCCAAAGTGATGCGAATCTTGCCGGTGTCATCGGGGGGTGTGGTTTCCACCGCTAATTCTAAGGCATTCAACAGCGATCGGGCGTCGCCATTGGCAACATCCACGAGATGAGCAGTTGCCTGAGCATCCAGATGGACTTTCAAATGTCCATATCCGCGATCGCCATCCCTTAAAGTTTGCTCACAAATGTCCTGTAAATCCGTGGGAGTCAGGGGAGTCAGTTGAAAAATGCGCGATCGACTGACTAAGGCTTTATTTACTTCAAAATAGGGGTTTTCTGTGGTGGCTCCAATTAGAATTACAGTGCCATTTTCCACCCAAGGTAAGAGAGCATCTTGTTGGGATTTATTAAAGCGATGAACTTCATCTACAAATAGAATTGTCCGTTGTTCGGAGTCTTGCCGATGCTGTTGGGCAGAAGCGATCGCCTCCCGAATCTCCTTCACCCCAGAAAGCACCGCATTAATGGCAATAAACTGAGCCTTTGTACTATTAGCAATCACCCGCGCTAAGGTGGTTTTTCCCGTCCCTGGAGGACCATAAAAAATCAAAGAAGAGAGTTGATCCGCCTGAATTGCCCGACGCAACAACCGTCCCTCTCCCAAAATATGCTCTTGTCCAATAAATTCCTCCAAAAACCGGGGTCGCATCCGCGCCGCCAACGGTGCATCTTTATCAAGATTTGGTTGTGTTTTCGTCTTAAATTTCATTATCCCAATTAAAATTAATAAAACCCCAGCTTCAGTCGTTCCTGATGTTTGTAGTAACGACTGAAGTCGTTTCTTCTGGTGCATCCGATGTTTGGAAAGTCTGCCCTCATCCCACCTTACAACAGTAGGTTTTTTACATCCGGTTCCCGGACCTTGCCAAGGGGAGGGTTAGGGTGGGGTCCTCCTGACGTGCGATCGCCCTCCCCAAGAAACAGGTCCGGGAACCGGATGTAATCAAACTCAGGTTTGTAACTCAAACCCTGATGATTCATCGGGTACAAACTGCTAACCGTTGAGGGCCGACTGCCGGACAGTAGTCCTCAGTTAATCCCCATACTTTGCACTCAAAACTGGCATTAACGCGCTTGCCACTTTTACGCACGATCGCCCAATCACAATGGGGTAAAACTTGGGCTAAAAAGGTTTCCGCACTCGGGCGAGAAGGAAAGCCAAAATAGTCCACCCAGGGTTGTCCATCAGCGAGTAAAGAGACCCGGCGATCGCCCCTTTCGACTGTTTGCCAGTTGGCGGTTTTAGGACAGGACTGCAACAGATGGTTCCAAGTCTCTAAAACTTGAATAAGTTCGTCTTTTTTGAGACTTCTCCAGGATTGGGGATGGCCCAAAATTTTTCCAATGATTCCTGGAGAAAATACGGTCCCTTTTTGGCGGCGATCGATGATTGCTATCTCGTGGATTAACTGTTCTTTGGTCAGAGTGATAGCCATAATAGTTCAGGGGTGGATTTCATCTTATCCCTTTCCTTATTTTAGCATAAAAATCCTGTGAATTACCACAGTAGCCCTTAGAAAACTTTAGCGTTTGAGATAAATATATGACCCTTGATTTTCATCATCCGTCCCGAGAATTTTGCCTCCAGAAAGGCCAGGTAAAAATTCTAAAGCTTCTATTTTGTGACCTTTCATGGGATAGAGAGGAGCCAAAGAAGAAGCGGGACGAAATTCAATCTGGTCGCCGTTCATTGAAAACAGGCCAGCGGCATAAACTGCTGAATCAAAAGGTCCATCATTTCCCGGGTCGCGACTGGAACTAATATAGAGAATTCCAGCATTATTAACTTTCAGGTCACTAATGTGACGAACATCTTCCTCGGGCCAAGGAACGGTCATCAAAGCCGAGCCTTGGGGAGAGATTTGATAGTCGTTCCAGTCAAACCAGCCCCAATAAAGCACCCCGGAATCCTCGGAACTACCTCGATGACCCCAAACTGCTAACAATTGCCCATTAATGAGGTGTAAATCAAAGCCTTCTAAATTAGAATTTTCGGGCAAATTTGGAATAGAAAAGATGTGGATAAGTTGAATTTTACCCGTGGAATCCAGGGTGAAATGATAGACTCGTCCGGAACTGGTGACGGCCATAAAAGCGGAGTCGTCACTGTCTGGAACCCGGGCGATCGCCTCTAAATCGATTGGCCATTCTGCACCATCAGGCCACGGTCGGGGTAAATAATCTAAAGAATCTTGTCCGTGAACTGTTAAAATAGCGATACGACCGTCTCCCTCTATTTTGTTGTCATGGACGATCACAAAACAAGTAGCTGGGGGACATCCCATCTCATCCAGAGAGTTTTCAACTAGGGCGATACCACTAATGCCAAACAGAATGCCCGTTTTAACGGGACGCCACTGTGTCGAGGCGGACAGCAGGGCGATTAAAAGAATCAGAACTGTGGTGGCAGCAGCGAGGAAGAATGGTGGAACTTTACGCATTTGAAACCTCTCCAACGATAGTATCTTCCGTGACGGGTGGTTAGGATGAAGGCGATCGCCGATTGCAACCGAGGAAAATCCCAGAGTTGGGTCTATCCCGGGTGGGATGAACGACTCTGGATAGTGGCATTAGGGGGGAAATTTACCGCATCAGGTGATTGAGCTTTGAGGGACTAGACTCTATAAACAGACCTAGACTTCTGATTGGACAACCCTCAACATGACAGCCCTAGGGCAGAAAGGTACCTCCGGAGTAATACAATATCACTAGAGAATCAAGAGATTAGACCTCAATTTTTGTCAGCCTTCCCAAACAACCCAGGATCGGTCAAGATAAACCATGCCATCGAGGAAGACACTGCGCCGAATTATTAAATGCCTTTAATTTATGCTTGAAAGTACCCCTTTTTTTTTACGGTTAGCCATTGACCGCCATCCGTTAATCGTCACGCCAGATACTCCAGTTAGCGAGGTGATCGTGCTGATGAGCCAGGTCAAATCGAGCTGCGCGATCGTGGTAAAAGCCGATCAAATCCTGGGTATATTTACCGAACGGGATGTGGTGAAATTGACGGCACAGACTGGCGATCTGGAAAAAGAGTCATTTACCAAAGCGTTTAGTAAACAACCGATTTCTGCATTAATGACCCCTAGACCGTTTATCCTTCCCGAGGAGCATCTTCCGAATCTCGTCACCCTGCTGGATTTGTTGCGACAGAAACAGATTCGCCATTTGCCAATCGTGGATCCTGATGAAAAATTACTAGGGACAATTACCTACCAAAGCATTCGGGAAATTATCCAACCAGCAGATTGGATGCTCTTGAGACGAGTGGTGGAAGTGATGAACCCCAACGTGATTACGGCATCGCCATCGGCATCGGTGCTTGAATTAGCCACCTTGATGAGCATCCATCGAGTCAGTTGCGTGGCGATCGCCCAGAATCGCCACGCAACTGACTCAATGCGGACCCCAGAACTGCCGCCGATGCTCATCCCCATCGGAATCGTCACGGAACGGGATATCCTCCAGCTACAGGCATTAGAACTCAATCTCAGAAAACTGACCGCCGCCGAGGTGATGAGTTCGCCGTTACTGCGGGTACAACCGACGGATTGTCTGTGGACTGCTCATCAGTTAATGCGGGAGTATCGGGTCCGACGATTGATTGTTGCCGGTGAGGGCGATTGCTTAGAGGGAATCATCACCCAAACCAGTTTACTGCAAGGATGTACACCGATTGAAATGGATGCAGCGATCGCCCCATTGCAGGGATTAGTCGAAGAACGCACCACCGAACTGCAGCAGGCGAATGAGCAATTACGACGGGAAATTTTAGAACGCGAACATACAGAAGCGGCCCTGCGCCTGTCTGAAGCGCGGTTGGCGGGGATTCTCGATAGTGCCGATGATGCGATTATTTCCATTGATGAAATTCAACGGATTCAACTATTTAACCAGGGGGCGGAAAAAATCTTTGGTTACAGTGCAACGGAGGTGATGGGACAACCCCTAGATCTGCTGTTACCGGAAAATCTGCGTCAAAAGCATCGCCAGTATATTGGACATTTCGGCCACACCCCGGAAGTATCCCGGACAATGGGGACGCGATCGCAGGTTTTCGGACGCCGCAAAGATGGTAGTCAATTTCCCGCAGAAGCCTCTATTTCCAAATTAGAAGTGGGTTCAGAACGACTATTTACCGTCATTTTGCGGGATATTACCAGCCGAGTTGTAGCTCAAGAAGCCCTGCAATTGCAACTGGAACGGGAACGAGTCATGTCTGCTATGGGCGATCGCATTCGTTCCTCTCTCAATCTCAAAGAAATTCTCAACACCACCGTTGCCGAAGTTCGACAATTTCTAAATACTGATCGGGTGATTATTTATCGCTTTCACCCAGATTGGAGTGGCAAAGTTGTCGTCGAATCCTGTAGCAATGGAGTCAGGGAAATTCTCAACCTCACGATTCTTGACCCCTGCTTTCGCGAAACTCATGCTCAACTTTATAAAAAAGGGCGTCTCAAAGCCACGGCTGATATTTATACTGAATCCATCAGTCCCTGTCATCGCGATTTATTAGCCCAGTTTCAAGTTAAAGCCAATTTAGTCGTCCCGATTTTATTAAATGAAGATTTTCAGTCCAACTCTGAGGAGGACTGGGTGGAAAATTCCTCTGGGGATAACAACCAACTCTGGGGATTGCTGATTGCTCATCACTGTCAATGTCCCAGACAGTGGCAGAATTGGGAAACCGATTTCCTCCAAGAATTAGCGACTCAGGTGGCGATCGCTATCCAACAATCCACCCTCTTTGAACAATTGCAAGCGGCGAATCAAGAATTATATCGCCTTGCCTCTCTCGATGGTTTAACTCAAGTAGCGAACCGGCGCTGTTTTGATGAATTTATGAATCAGGAATGGCAACGAGGGACGCAAGATCCCCTCTCTCTCATTTTGTGCGATATCGACTACTTCAAACCCTATAATGATACCTACGGACATCAAGCCGGTGATGAGTGCCTCCAACGAGTTGCCGCAGCAATTCGTCATTGTATCAATCCCAAAGTCGAACTGATTGCCCGGTATGGGGGAGAGGAATTTGCCGCTGTTTTGCCCAATACAACCCTGAAAAAAGCCTTAGAACTCGCGGAACGACTTAGGACGCAAGTGGCTGGATTACAGATTCTCCATGCTCAATCTCAAGTGAATCCTTATATTACCATGAGTCTAGGAGTCGCGACCCTGATCCCTAGTCCGAAAACTAGCCCCACACAACTGATTGGCAATGCCGACGAAGCTCTTTATGTGGCAAAAGCTGGAGGACGCAATCGAGTCGTTTGTGCTTAATCTGTGCCTTTAATTCTATCTCACCCCCCATTCGTGCATCGTCTCCAGAATCGGTCTGAGACTCATCCCCAATTCAGTTAAAGAATACTCCACTTTGGGCGGAACTTGGGCATAAACCATCCTGTTAATCATCCCATCCCGTTCCAGTTCCCGCAGTTGCTGAGTCAGATCGCCCGGGGAGCCCTCACCCTAATTGGGTCTGAGGAGGCTGAAATCCTGTTGTTTGACCTAGGGTAAGCGCCTGTTTACTGGAGGCAGAGCCTCCTAGAGAGCGTGACTGGGTAGAACCCAGTCACGAGGAATGACGCTCAATCGTGATTTCATGTAGGGGCGCTTCTCTAAGCGCCCCTACAAATACACCTTGACAGGGCTTTGTCCGTATAGACCCACCGTTAACGGGTGCCGGTTTTGGCAGACCCTTGACAACCGGATTCCTGATCACATCCCCGGTTCAGGCGATCGCTACTCCACCCGAGAAGCAGATGACACATTGTCTAAATCTGGAGACTCCTGGAACACCGTTTCCAATTGATCCGGATTTAAAGGCGGACATCTGCCCCCAAAGACATCATGTAATAAGGTATAAAAACAAGGAATTATAAACAAAGTGAGAAACGTCGCCAAAGATAAACCCGAGAACACCACCACCCCCAAGGGTTGTAAAAACTCCGACCCTTCCCCAACCCCTAACGCCAAGGGCAACATTCCTAACACCGTGGTGATGGTTGTCATCAAAATCGGTCGCAAGCGTTGGGGTGCCGCTTTCAACATCGCTTGCCGTCGGTTAATCCCTTCTTCTTTATAAATTTGGTTGGCGAACTCCACCATAATAATCGCATTATTCACCACAATCCCCACTAACAGAATCGCCCCGACTAACACAGTCGCCCCCACCGGAGTTTCCGTAACATAAAGTCCGACAATTCCCCCCGCTAATCCTAACGGAACCGTGAGCATAATCACCAAAGGGTCAACTAAAGAATTGTACTGCACCGCCATCACCACAAACACTAGAAAAGCGGCTAATCCTCCTAACAATTTCAGGGAGTCTTGTAACTCTTGATTCGTTTGCGCCGAAGAAGAAGGAACCCGACTCACCCCTGGGGGAAAATCGATACCAGCCAGGACCTCAGCAATCTGCTCATTCGCCTCTTTCAGAGTTGCACCTTCAGTCAAAGAACCGCCAATAATAAACACCTGACGCTGATTAATCCGTTTAATTTCTCCCGGTGCCTGTCCTCGTTTTATCGTTGCCACATCCTGCAAGCGAATCGACCGATTATTCCCTACTAATAGGGGTAATTGTTCTAACTGAGTCACCCGTTGGACCACATTATCTGGTAAAGTAACGCGAATATCAACTAGGCGATCGCCCCGTTGGAGTTGAGTTGGAACTGCCCCTTGAATCGCCATTTGAATGGCTGACCCAATATCATTCACCGACAACCCATATTCGGCTGCCCGCAACCAATCTGGGCGAATTTGTAACTCAGTTTGTTGGGGGTCTGCATCGGGACGAAAACTTGCCAAAGTGACTTGTTCATCTAATGCCGCAAGGACTTCTTCCCCCGCTTGTGCCAACGCCCGAATATCCGGACCTTGTAACGTCACATCCAACTCGGCGCGAACTGGGGAATTCGTCAGAATAATTCCCCGGACACTTTCGGGACTCATTCGTAGGCGAGCATCCACGAGATTGAGCTTTTCAAATTCCCCATTGACTCGGGTAATAAAAGAGTCAATATCAGTGCCCGATTTCAAGGCAATGGTACTCGAACCCCGCAGGGGATTCGGGGAGACACTCGTACCAAAAAGAAAGCCTCCGGCGGTGGTAAAGGTATTAACCGTTTCCGGTTGATCCAGTAAAATCTCATCAACCTTGGCCATGATTTGCAGGTTTTGAGCGACGGTCGTATTCGGAGGAAACTGGGCAAATAAGCGAGCTTGACCTGTATTAATTCGGGGTAAAATTTCCTGGGGAAGTTCTGCGGCCAACCAAACACTACCGCCTCCTAAAACGATGATAGCCAGGGCAATCACAATCAAGCGCAGGCGTAAAACCCATTTTAAACTCCATTGATAAAGGCGACTAAATCCATTGAATCCTGCATTAAATAACCGGATTATAAAAAAATTACTTAATCCGCTGGTATAGGGAATTGCTAATAAGCGGGAGGTCAACATTGGAACTACGGTTAAGGCAATGATTAAGGAGGAGGCAACGGCAAAACTAATGGTTAAAATCAGTTCGCTAAAGAGTAGAGAAAACAGACCGCCAATCAGTAAAAAGGGTAAGACGCTGACGAGGTTGGTGGTGGTTGAGGCGAGTAAGGCCGACTCAATAGACCGACTGCTGACGGACGCTTGGGCGATCGCCTTAGAAGAGGTCAGTCGTTGATTCTGCTGACTTTTCCCCGGTGTCATCCCCACCCCTTCGGCGATGGTTTCAAGCATCACGATCGCATTGTCTACCACAATCCCCACACCGAGGGCCAATCCCCCTAAACTAAACACATTCAGGGACAGACCAAACACTTGCATTAAAGCAATGGAACTGAGAGTGGCGAGGGGAATGGCTAGGACAATAATCACCGTTTGGCGAATTGAACCCAAAAACAGTAACACTGCGATCGCCGCGAGTCCCGCCCCTGTCAACCCAGCGATCGCCACATTAAAAATGGAATTTCTAATAAAAACCGACTCATCTAAAGTCGGATAAATTTCCATATCTGGGGGAATTAACCCCGACAGACGTAACTGTTCGAGTCGCTGTTTGACCCCCTCTACCGCAGTAATCGTATTCGCATCCGGTTGTTTTTGAATGCTAACTTTCACCGCCGGTTCGCCATTGAGAGTCACCAACACCAACCGTTCAGCAGTCCCATCGATGATGTCAGCAAAATCCCGTAGATAGACTCGGCCTTGATTGGGAATTTCAAACGAGAGATTGGCAATCTCATCAGCGGATTCAAATCGTCCCTGGGCGCGAGTCAAAAGTTCTTCACTCCCACCCGATAACCGACCCCCCGCCACATCAAGATTGCGATCGCGCAACTCATTCAAAACCTGCATTAACCCCACTCCGAATGATTGCAATCGCACCGGATCAATGCGAACCTGAATCTCTTCAGTGATGCCTCCAGAAACCTCCACCCCAGCCACACCAGGGACAACCCCTAACTCTCGGGCTAATTCCTCATCGGCAAACACCCGCAAATCCACATCTTGTAGGGACGGGGACTGTAAAGCAAACTCATAAACTGGAGACTGAGAGGGGTCCACCTTAAACAATCGAGGGGAGTCCACCGTATCCGGGAGACGGCCTTGGGCGCGGTTAAAGGCAGCAGTTGCCTCATTCAAGGCCCGATCCACATCTCCCCCGGGTTCAAAAAATAAATCGACACTCACCCGACCTTCCCGGGTTTGGGAATAAACCTGAACCACCCCTTCGGTGGTACTCAGGGCTTGTTCTAAGGGTTTAGTAATCTCTTGAATAGCGACTTCAGGGGAGATTCCCGGGGAATTCAGGCGCAGTCCAATCCGAGGATAGGTAATGGCAGGAAGCAAATCCACTTGAATCGAAGTGAGAAAGAATACCCCTAGGACGATCGCCGTGGTGGAGAGGGCCAAGGTGCCAATATGCTGGCGAATTGCGGTTGCACTAATGCTGAATCCATTCATATTTTCGGGTTCTAACGGTGAACATTGAGCCCCTGCACGGACAAATGACAACTGACAAATGACAACTGACAACTGACCAATGACAACTGACAACTGACCAATGACAACTGACCAATGACAACTGACCAATGACAACTGACCAATGACAACTGACCAATGACAACTGACCAATGACAACTGA
>NZ_JAFLQW010000630.1 GCF_017313335.1 Phormidium pseudopriestleyi FRX01
GGGTCGAAGGGTCGAAGGGTCGAAGGGTCGAAGGGTCGAAGGGTCGAAGGGTCGAAGGGTCGAAGGGGGGCGCCAGATTCAAAGTCCCCTTCGACCCCCTTCGACCCTTCGGCAAGCTCAGGGCTCAGGACAGGCTTCGGCGGGGCTCAGAGCTCAGGACAGGCCTCTCCCCCTTTGGGAGAGGGATTTAGGGTGAGGGCGGCGAGCATTGGAATGCTCTCCCCTTGACTATCCGATCGCCGTCCGTTACAACCGTAAAGACTGGGATAATTGCCGCCCCCAATAATTCGACTCAAGGACAAAGGATAAACAGTGTTTGCGATCGCAGTGAAAGAAGAACAATACAAGACCTACATCCTCTCCGACCAACCCGCTCAATCCCGGGTCGAAGTCGTTCCCGAACGGGGTGGCATCATCACCAGTTGGCAAGTTCAAGGTCACGACCTCCTCTATCTGGATGCCGAACGCTTTGCCAACCCGGATTTAAGTGTCCGTGGCGGTATCCCCATCTTGTTTCCTATCTGTGGGAATTTGCCGAATAACACCTACAGCTATCAAGGGAAAGAGTACAATCTCAAACAACATGGGTTTGCCCGAGATTTACCTTGGGAAGTAACGGAGGGGGTGACCAAGGACCTGGCCAGCATTACTCTGATTCTCAACAGCAGCGATCGCACCCGTGCCGTTTATCCTTTCGATTTTGAACTGGCCTTTACCTATAAGCTGAAAGGCAATAGCCTGGAAATTGACCAACGCTACACCAACACCGGCGATCGGCCCATGCCCTTTTCTACCGGACTCCATCCTTACTTTTGGGCCCCAGATAAGTCCAAACTCCAATTTAAAATTCCCGCAGTCCAATACCGCAACCAAATAACCCAGACTCAACATCCATTCACCGGCAGCTTCGACCTCAACGTAGACGAAATCGATGCGGCCTTTACCAAAATTACCGGACTCGCTGCCACGGCGATCGACCATAGTCGCCGCTTGCAAGTCCGGTTACTCTTTAAAGCCAGTTATTCCAACGTCGTCTTTTGGACCCTCAAAGACAAAGACTTCTACTGTCTCGAACCTTGGACCGCCCCCCGAAACGCCCTCAACACCGGGCTACACCTGATGAATCTTCAACCCGGAGCTAAGTGGGAAACCCAAGTTCGCCTCACCGTAGATTTTTTTTGAAAAACCCCTTGCTTTTTTTTAACAGGCTGTGCTAATGTAGCTAAGGTGCTGAAAAAGAAAGCACGCGGGTCGCTAACTCAACGGTAGAGTATTCGGCTTTTAACCGACTAGTTCCGGGTTCGAATCCCGGGCGACCCATAAATTGGTCATTGGTCATTGGTCATTGGTCATTGGTCCTTTGTCATTGGTCATTGCTCATTGGTCATTGGTCCTTTGTCATCAAGGATCCAGGACAAATGACTAACGACAAATGACTAACGACAAATGACTAACGACAAATTCTGAGAGCAAAACGTTATAAAGTTCTCATTTTTAGATATAATTCGTAAAAATCTGAAATTTGTCTTAAACTTGTTGTAACAATTTCAGCTTGTCCATACCCCATCGCTGATAAAAAAAGTAATTAGGAGGACCATCTATGGCGCTTGTACCTATGCGGTTAATGCTGGATCATGCAGCAGAGAACGAGTACGGCATTCCGGCCTACAACGTCAACAACATGGAGCAGATCCAAGCGATCATGCAGGCTGCTAACGAAACCAACAGCCCCGTGATTCTGCAAGCTTCTCGTGGTGCACGCAAATATGCAGGGGAAAACTTCCTCCGCCACCTGATCCTGGCCGCAGTGGAAACCTACCCCCACATCCCCATTGCCATGCACCAAGATCATGGCAACGCACCTTCCACCTGCTACTCTGCCATGCGACAAGGCTTCACCAGCGTCATGATGGATGGCTCCTTGGAAGCAGATGCCAAAACCCCCGCCAGCTATGAGTACAACGTAGAAGTCACCCGCGAAGTGGTGAAAGTGGCTCACTCCATCGGCGTCAGCGTCGAAGGCGAACTCGGTTGCTTGGGTTCTTTGGAAACCGGCATGGGTGAAGCAGAAGATGGTCACGGGTTTGAAGGAAAACTCTCCCATGACCAACTGCTGACCGACCCTGAGCAAGCCGTTGATTTCGTTGAGCAAACCCAAGTGGATGCTCTAGCAGTGGCGATCGGCACCAGCCACGGTGCCTACAAATTCACCCGTAAACCCACTGGGGAAATCTTAGCAATCAGCCGGATTGAAGAAATTCACCGCCGCTTGCCGAACACCCACTTGGTCATGCACGGTTCTTCCTCCGTACCCCAAGACTTGATCGAACTGATCAACAAATACGGCGGAACCATCCCCGAAACCTACGGCGTACCCGTCGAAGAAATCCAAAAAGGAATCAAGTGCGGTGTCCGTAAAGTGAACATCGACACCGATAACCGTTTGGCAATCACTGCGGCAGTCCGTGAGGCCCTCGCCCAAAATACCAAGGAATTTGACCCCCGTCACTTCCTGAAACCTTCCATCCAATATATGCAAAAAGTTTGTTCCGATCGCTACCAATCCTTTGGTACCGCCGGTAACGCTTCCAAGATCAAGCAAGTCAGTCTTGATGACTTCGCCGCCAAGTACGCCAAAGGCGAACTCAGCCCCACCATCAA
>NZ_JAFLQW010000521.1 GCF_017313335.1 Phormidium pseudopriestleyi FRX01
ATCTCCCCAACGCCTTCCCCCCCATCGAATTGCGCTGGATTCTCTGCCGCCGTTTGTAACCCGCTACCCTAGCCCATCAAGGTGGTAAATTTAATCACGAAAAATCGTTGTTTCCTGTAGGGGTTTGGTCTCCAAACCCTCTTCTCTCCCTAATGTAGGGGTTTGGTCTCCAAACCCTCTTCTCTCCCTAATGTAGGGGTTTGGTCTCCAAACCCTCTTCTCTCCTGTAGGGGTTTGGTCTCCAAACCCTCTTCCGTCCATCACTACCCTCAACCCCCGTACTCTTCTTATGTACCCAGACGACACTCCACCTTCCTCCCTTGTCCAAGAATCAACACTGCACCCTTCACCCCAGATTCAACCGGAACACTTCAAACAACTCGAAACACAGTATCAGGCCAGAGGCGAAATCCTGTTCCCCTGTGTTCCTGAATTATTGCAACTGTATCTGCAACAGATTTTCGCCTTGTTTAGCAGTTTCAACAGCGTCATCGAACCCACCACCCTCGCCAAACTGCCGAAAGAACTGGAAAACCAGTTAATCTCTGGATTTGCCACCTCTCCCCATGCCAAATTAATTTTCACTTACCAACCTAGTCCCCAGGGGGTCACCCTGACACTCAAGCCGTTTATTTCTTCCGTCGCCGATCAGTACCAGGATTGGGTAAAACTGCGCGAACCTCCCTTATTTGGCACTCATCCCGATGCCAAAGTGATGGCAATCGCCGCCCAATTTGCAGATCCAGGCGATTCCCCCATCTTAGATATCGGGGCTGGAACGGGTCGAAATACCCTGCCCTTGGCCCAACTGGGTTATCCCGTGGATGCAGTGGAGTTAACCCCTGCCTTTGTCGAACAAATCCAAGAGGCGGCACAACAACAGAAACTGCCCGTCCGAGGGATTTTGGGAGATATCCTCGATCGCCAAGTCAAGCTACAACCGGCTTATTATCAAGGGGTGATTCTCTGTGAAGTGATTGCCTCCCATTTTGGGTCAGTCGATCGCCTCCGCCTGTTGTTAGCCCGAATTTCCGATACCTTACGTCCGGGGGGTTTATTATTATTTAGTCTGTTCTTAGCCGTAGATGACTATGAACCAGATAAACTTACCCGAGAACTGTCTCAGGTTACTTGGTCCTGTATTTTTACCCGGTCCGAACTCGCCGAAGCAATGGAGAGATTGCCCTTAAGCGTCTTATCCGATGAGTCGGTTTTAGAGTACGAACGGGAACATCTGGCGATCGCCGCATGGCCCCCAACCGGATGGTTTATCAAATGGTGTCAGGGTGAAAATTTATTTCCCTTACAGAACCAAGGCAAACCCCCTATGGAGTTGCGATGGATTCTGTGTCAACGGCGGTAACTGCCCGGGAATGCCCCAGAAACCGGGGGTCGGAAAGTATTTAAAAACCGGATTTCTCACAAAATATCTAACCCAAATTTAGGCAAGAAACCCGGTTTCTGAATGACTCCAGGGGAGATTAACTGGCAACTAACCCGACTTTTAATGCTTTGACGATCGCCTGAGTGCGACTGCTGACTCCGAGCTTTTCAAAAATAGCCGTTAAGTGGGCTTTAACCGTTGCAACTGTAACATAAAGGTGACGGGCGATTTCCTCATTAGAAGCACCTTGGACTAACCATTCTAAAACTTCCCGTTCGCGATCGGTTAAGCGGATGTTTTTACAGCCTTGCAAAGAATGCCCAGAATAAAAATGAAAGATGCGAAAAAAGCTTGTCGCCACCTCGGGGGCTAAATAAATTTCATCCTTCATGACTGTAGTAATGGCATCCCAGAGTTGTTTCGCCACAAACTCTTTAAACACATAACCTCGCGCCCCCGCTTGCATAGCCCTAAATACCGCTTCATCTTCATGATGGGCCGATAATACAATCGCCTTGCCTTGAAAAGATTGCTCCCGCAATCGAAGCAATCCCTCTATTCCATCGGTTTGAGCTAATTCTAAATCCATCAATATTAAAGCCGGATGTTGCTGGGAAGCCACCTTTAACGCTTGGTCTACGGAAGCAGCCTCCCCGACCACATCCATCCTAAACAAACCGTTATTATTGTAAAAATTGAGTAGAGTTTTCAAGCCATGACGAAATATTGGATCGTCATCGACAAGTAGAATAGAGACTAACTGAGGTGTCATCATGGTTTTACGGGGTATCCTTTAACAAAAATGGACAGACAATGGAAACATTAGGTAGTTTAATAGGGGGGGATGACCCACTTTCAAAATTATTGAAAATCGGCTTACATGAGATGTAGCCCCACAGAATAAATCCTAATTTTTTCACCCAATTAAAATCAGCCTAAATTGTCAGATTTCTCATTGGATGAAAAGTTTTAATCCGATTCTGGATGACGGGGCAAGGTAAATGAAAAGAGTGCCCCACCTTCGGGATGATTTTGGACCCAAATACTGCCCTGATGGTCGAGGATAATTTTTTTAGCGATGGGTAACCCCAATCCAGTTCCCCCAGGTCGTCGGGTATAAAAGGGAGTAAATGCCTCTTGCAGGTCTTCTAGGGAAAGGCCAGGACCGCGATCGCTCAGGGATACCAGCACCTCATTATAAAAAACTTGCCACTCGCAAGTAATCCGGCTGCCTAGGGGACTAAAAGCGATCGCATTATTCAAGAGATTCTCAAAGACCTGTTTGATTTGCCACCGATCTATAGGCAACATCACCGAAGTTCCAGAAGCCTCAACCGTGATATCTTTTTCCTTCAATCGCGGTTGCATAAATTTGAGGGTTTCCTCGACAATCTGGCGTAAATCATGGCGCTGTTCCGGCAATTTCTGAACAGGTTTATCACAATTGAGTAAAGTAGTCAAGTTAGCACTGAGTTCACTCACCGATTCCCGAATCACTGAGGCTTGTTCTAGAAAGGGACCTGTTGGTAATCCCAAACAAAGGGTTTCAGCATAAAGGCTAATCAGAGCCAGAGAATTCCGCAGTTGATGTTCCGCCTTGTGGCGGGATTGCCGAAAGGATTCAAGTTCCTCAGATTGCCGATTTGAGGCAACTACACCCTGGAGATAATGGTGGAGCATTTGCATCTGTTGTTCGACAAATTCTACCTGTAAGGGAGACAAAGATTGAGCAGGCCATAATAACAGATAGGAATGAATTGGAGCCTGTTTAGAAAACTGATGATTCTGAGCATCTACTGGCTCATCTGCCGACCCGTGGCAATTGCAACGGGGAACAATCTCAGGGGGGAAATGTTCTGATAATCCACCTAAAGCTGAGTTAGTCTTGGGGAAACTCACGGTGGAACCCTCATCAGCCCAGGAAGGGAGGGGGTAAACATAATAGGTATTGAGTTGAGATAGACGAGCAACCGGCAACTCATGGGGTAACCAAACCTCAGCCTTTAGGTAAGATAACTCCCCCTCATTAAATTCAGGCCGATCGCCCTGCACTTGACCCACCCAACGTCGAGGTTGTCCCTCCTCAGAATCTAGGTAAACAAACCAGGCACCGACCAACGGCAGATAACCCATGATCTGCTCAATCTGCTTGCGGCAGACTGACTCGATCGCCAGGGATTGCGATCGCGAAGGAGCAGGGTTCGGCAAGGGTTTGGCCTCTTTTAAGGAGAATTCCGCGATAGCGGAGGCAGAAGGCACTTCAGAGCGAGACAAAAACATTCCAGGACTCAACGGTTCCATACCTACTCTTCTTTGTAGTCGGTTCTCTTTAGGGACAGTCTGATTCCCCGATAGGAGGATAGTCAAACCTACCTTAACCTCAGATTCCAAGAAATCCTCAAATCACACACAAATTTTAAAATTTCGACCAAAGTCTAATAACCAGAGTCAGGCAATCTTATTAATCTATAACCTGTAGCTGCCTAATCACCCAGGTTTATGATTCCTGCTGTTGCCCAGACCTTAGCAGAAATCCTGGCAGGCGGGACCTCAGCGATCGGTATGGAGCAAATTGATTTCAATTCCCCAAATCCCGAGCTGAACAATCAGGCTCCGAGGTTAACCCTCTACTGCTACGACGTTCGGGCAAGCCCCCAAATGCAAGCCTCCCTTATGCAGACCGACCCCTCAACCATCTGGTTTGATGTCTCGTTTCTGATCACAGCTTGGGATAAAACAGCCCTAGGGGAGCAGCATCTCTTGTCAGAAGCCCTGACAGTTCTCCTCCCTTACCGTTGTTTACCATCCGAACGTTTAGCTCCAGCCTTGCAAGGCAAGGGAACTTTACCGATGAGGATTTCTGCGGATGGGCTGAGTGAAATTGCAGCAATTTGGACTGCATTAGGCGTACCACTACGTCCCGGGTTGTATCTAACTGTAACCGTTCCGTTCACCAGCCAAACCGAACCCGCTATGAAGGAAATTGCTTTTACCTCGTCTCAATAAAAGGCGTTAGCGAACTAACCGTGTTGTTGCGGAGGCTCGAACCGACCCGCAGCACTCATGTTTGCTAACCATTGTAGATCTAACTATCTATTAATTGGAGAACAACCACTCATGCCCTTGGATTATTTTGCTCCTGGCGTCTACGTTGAAGAAGTAGACCGAGGTAGTCGCCCCATCGAAGGCGTCAGTCTCAGCGTTCCTGGCTTTATCGGCTTTACCGAAGATGTCCGTGGTGATGCCGAAGTCTTTCAACCCATGATGGTTACCAACTGGGACCAATATTTAGAATATTTTGGCAAACCCGGCTCGGATGGGTTTACCGACTTCGATGCTTACCTCCCCTTTGCTGTTTACGGGTGGTTTTTAAATGGAGGTGGTCGCTGTTGGGTGAGTAGCATCGGCACCAAACTCCCCGGTTCGGAACCAGCCCCACCGGAAAAAACCGCCACGAAATTGCTCACTTCCTCCGGTCGTCCCGCCTTATTGTTCAACATCAAAGGAGCAGGCGAGGCCGCAGAAGATGGTGAAGCGCCAGCACTTCCGGCAGCAACTGGACGGGTGACTGTCAAAGTAGAAAGCAGCACTCCCAAGCCCCCAGAAGATGAAGATGCAGAACCACCGATTGATGATGGTCAATTCTTTAAAGTAACCGTAAAACGAGGGGATACGGTCCTGGAGAGCTACGATAACCTGACCATGAAGGAAGATGTAGAGGCCGAATTAGGCGCTTATGTCTTGACTGCATTGCAGGAATCCGAGGCGATCGATATTAGCATCCCCGAAGGTTTAGGAGCCATCTCACCCCTCTCCAAGCGCCCCGGCAATGGCACTTATGAAGTTGCCCCCCCACCCCCCTTCATTCAAGACCCCGATCGCCTGCCGCGAGAACTCCAAGGCAAACGAGACGATCGCACCGGCGTCCAAGGGATCTTTGAAATTGACGATGTATCCATGATTGCCTGTCCCGACCTGATGCGGGTCTATCAAGAAGGACTCATGGACATCGACCAAGTACATGGGGTCATGGAAATGATGGTGAGTATGTGTGAAAACTCTGCTCCCAGTCCCCCGTTCCGCATGGTCGTCCTCGACCCACCCCCAATCAAGCCCGGAAAAAATGAGAATCGCGCCGTTCCCCCGGAACAGCAAAAACCCCAAGATGTAGCCAAATGGTTGCGCGAAGGATTTAACCGCCGGTCCATGTTTGCCGCGCTTTACTATCCCTGGATCAAGGTTGCTAACCCCCGCAATGGCGGTCGTCCGATCGCCATTCCCCCCTGCGGTCACATGATGGGCGTCTGGTGCCGCACCGATGAAACCCGGGGTCTGTTCAAAGCTCCAGCCAACGATACCCCACGCGGTGTGATTGGTCTGTCTTACGAAACCAACTTCCGGGAACAGGAACTGTTGAACCCCCTGGGTATCAACTGTATCCGTAACTTCTCCAATTACAATCGCGGCATTAAAATCTGGGGCGCACGCACCCTAGCCGAACCCGATAACATCCAATGGCGTTACATTCCCGTGCGTCGGATGATGAGCTATATCGAGAAATCGATTGAAATCGGCACTCAGTGGGTCGTGTTTGAACCCAACGATTCCACCCTCTGGGGACGAGTCACCCGCACCGTTTCCAGCTTCCTAGAAGGGCTCTGGCGTCAGGGCGCATTGGTGGGCGGTACCGCCGGAGAATCCTTCTTTGTCAAGTGCGACGGCGAACTCAACACCGCCGACACCATGATGATGGGTCGTCTGTACATCGAAGTGGGAGTCGCCCCCGTGCGACCGGCGGAATTCGTGATCTTCCGCATCAGCCAGTGGG
>NZ_JAFLQW010000629.1 GCF_017313335.1 Phormidium pseudopriestleyi FRX01
GATATGAAACAGGGTCGGATTATTTCTGATGAAGAAATCAAAACCCAAATTGTCAATGAACATCCCTATCAACAGTGGATTGATGAGAATTTGGTGGCGCTTTCTCAACTGAAAGATGCTCCAGAATGGCGGGAAATTGACCCGGTGCCGTTGATTCAGCGACAAATGGCGTTTGGGTACACCTTTGAGGAATTGCGCCTGTTGATGACGCCAATGGCGACGAATGGCGTGGAGGCAATCGGGTCGATGGGAACGGATACTCCGTTGGCGGTGTTGAGCGATCGCCCGAAATTGCTGTATGACTATTTCCAACAATTGTTTGCTCAAGTGACAAATCCCCCGATTGACTCGATTCGGGAGGAAATTGTTACCTCGGCAGAAACTACGATTGGGGCGGAACGAAATCTACTCAAACCTACGCCAAAAAGCTGCAATTTAATTGAGCTAAAAACCCCGGTTCTCACCGATGAAGATTTGGCAAAACTCAAGGCAGTGAATGAAGGGGAGTTTAAATCTACAACCATCTCGATGTTGTTTGACCCGACGACTGGGGTGAAGGGATTGGAAGCGACCCTGGAAGCCATTTTTGCTCAGGCAAGTGAGGCGATCGCCTCGGGTACGACTATCCTCATTCTCAGCGATCGCGGGACGAACCGAGAAAAGTGCGCGATTCCGGCATTATTGGCGGTTGCCGGACTCCATCATGATATGATTCGCAAAGGCATTCGCACCCAGGTGGGATTAGTCCTGGAATCCGGGGAACCTCGGGAAGTACATCATTTCGCCGCCTTGATTGGGTATGGTTGTGGGGCGATTAATCCCTATCTGGCTTTTGAAACCATTGATGATATGATTCGCGAGAAATTACTCGTGAATGTGGAGTATAAAACCGCTGTCAAGAATTACATCAAAGCGGTGACGAAAGGGGTGGTGAAAATTGCCTCTAAGATTGGGATTTCCACGATTCAAAGCTATCGCGGTGCCCAGATTTTCGAGGCGATCGGGTTGAATCAGTCAGTGATTAGTCGGTACTTTACCTGGACTGCTTCCCGGATTGAAGGGGTGGATTTAGAGGCGATCGCCAATGAAACTATCATGCGTCACTCTCACGCCTTCCCCGATCGCGATGCCAATGGTCACACTCTGGATGTCGGCGGTGAATACCAATGGCGCAAAGATGGTGAAGCTCACTTGTTGAGTCCGGAAATTATTCACGCCTTGCAACAAGCAGTCCGTGAAGGCAATTACGAACTATACAAGAAATATGCCGCCAAAGTGAATGAGCAAAATCAGAAGTTCTTCACCTTGCGCGGATTGCTTGAGTTTAAGGCATCCGAAGCGATTCCCTTAGAAGAAGTAGAACCGATTGAGAGCATCATGAAACGGTTCAAAACCGGCGCGATGAGCTATGGTTCGATTTCTAAAGAGGCGCACGAATCTTTGGCGATCGCCATGAACCGAGTGGGTGGCAAATCCAACACCGGGGAAGGTGGCGAGGACCCCGACCGTTATACTTGGACCAACGAACGGGGAGACTCCAAAAATAGTGCCATCAAGCAGGTTGCTTCGGGACGGTTTGGCGTTACCAGCTTATACCTGTCTCAGGCGAAGGAACTTCAAATCAAAATGGCACAAGGTGCTAAACCCGGGGAAGGGGGACAATTACCGGGACTGAAAGTCTATCCCTGGATTGCCAAAGTGCGCCACTCTACCCCAGGCGTCGGGTTGATTTCTCCCCCGCCTCACCATGATATCTACTCCATTGAAGACTTAGCGGAGTTGATTCATGACCTCAAAAATGCTAACCGCAACGCCCGAGTTAACGTGAAGTTAGTCTCAGAAGTCGGTGTGGGAACCATTGCTGCTGGGGTTGCCAAAGCACACGCGGATGTGGTGCTCGTCTCTGGATTTGATGGTGGAACGGGTGCGTCCCCCCAAACTTCGATTAAACACGCCGGTTTACCCTGGGAGTTAGGATTGGCGGAAACTCATCAAACCCTAGTCCTGAACAATCTGCGGAGTCGGATTGTGGTGGAAACTGATGGACAGATGAAGACGGGACGGGACGTGGCGATCGCTGCTTTACTCGGTGCCGAAGAATACGGTTTTTCTACCGCACCTTTGGTCACTTTGGGCTGTATTATGATGCGCGTCTGCCATAAAAACACCTGTCCTGTGGGGATTGCTACCCAAAACCCCGAACTGCGGGCCAAATTCATGGGAGACCCAGAATATACAGTCAACTTCATGAAATTTATCGCCCAAGAAATGCGAGAAATCATGGCCCAGCTTGGGTT
Source organism: Phormidium pseudopriestleyi FRX01 (assembly GCF_017313335.1). Classification (GTDB taxonomy): domain Bacteria; phylum Cyanobacteriota; class Cyanobacteriia; order Cyanobacteriales; family Laspinemataceae; genus Laspinema; species Laspinema pseudopriestleyi. The sequence goes on from NZ_JAFLQW010000629.1 coordinate 2,298, forward strand.
CCGGACTGTCAATGAAATGGTCGGACGCACCGATGTCCTCGAACCGAAAAAGGCGATCAACCACTGGAAAGCGAAAGGCATTAACCTATCCAAGATTCTCTATCAACCGGAAGTCGGACCCGAAGTGGGTCGGTATTGCCAAATACCACAGGACCACGGATTAGAGAAGTCACTGGATATGACGGTGTTGCTGGATCTGTGCAAAGGTGCGATCGAAAACGGCGAAAAAGTCAAAGCAACTCTGCCGATTACCAACATTAACCGCGTCGTCGGTACTATCCTCGGCAACGAAATCACGAAAAAACATTGGGATGGATTGCCAGATGGAACGATTCACCTGCATTTCCAAGGAAGTGCGGGACAAAGTTTCGGGGCCTTTGTACCCAAAGGAGTGACCCTAGAACTGGAAGGCGACGGCAACGACTACATCGGTAAAGGACTCAGTGGCGGCAAGATTATCGTTTATCCGTCCAAGAAGTCTACTTTAGTGCCCCATGAGAACATCATCGCTGGGAACGTGGCCCTTTATGGTGCAACCAGTGGGGAAATGTATCTGTCGGGGATTGCCGGGGAACGGTTTGGGGTCCGCAACTCTGGGGTTCATGCGGTTGTAGAAGGCGTCGGTGACCACGGATGTGAGTATATGACGGGCGGTAAAGTCGTGGTGATTGGACCTGCCGGACGGAACTTTGCTGCCGGGATGAGTGGCGGAGTTGCCTACATCCTGGATGAAGCGGGAGATTTCGCCACCCGGTGTAATACGCAGATGGCGGATATGGAGAAGTTGGAAGAACCGAGTGAAATTGCGATCGTCCGGGAGATGATCCAGAAACACGCGGATTATACCAACAGTCCCAAAGCGGCAGAAGTGTTAGCAAACTGGGAGGAAATGGTTCCCCAGTTTGTGAAGGTGATGCCACGGGATTACAAGCGGGTGTTGCAAGCGTTGGAAAGTGCATTAGCGTCCGGTTTAAGCGGCGATGATGCATTGGATGCGGCGTTTGAACAGAATGCCCGAGATGTTGCCCGGATTGGGGGGAGTTAGGTTATAGTTAGGAGGGTGGGCTGTTGTCCACCCTCTTTTGATTTTGGGGAGGGAAGAACCACGGATTACACAGATTTTCACGGAGAGAAAGAGATTTTCCTCTATGAAACTGATGCAAATCGTTGGATTAATTTTTGAACCAGGAAGCCCTAATCATGACTGATGATTTTTTTCAAGAAACATTGATAGCAAAAAAAGTAACTTACACTTTAGAAGTGAATGGCAAATTTTTTATGATTGAAAATGTCCCCGCCCGAGTTTGTGAAGAAACGGGGGAATCGTTCTTTTCTCCGGAGACAGTAGAGCGAATTCAGCAAATGATTTGGGGACAAAAAAAGCCTAAACGAGTGATAGAAACTCCTGTGTATGAGTTTAGTACGAGTTCATAGACTCTACTCTGTTGATGTAGCAGATAGCTACGACTGGTATGCATTAACTCGATATCATTTAAATCATTTTAACTCGTTTCCAGACAGAGCCTGGAAGCAGTTTATTTGAGAGGAAATCTATTCGAGCAAGTATGCTAAGATTTGAGAAAACTTTGCCCGATCGCCTTGACTGAAAACCCGCCACTGACTCGACTACCAGAACAAGCATTGTGATCTACGGAAAGGGTTTTACGATTAAGGAGAGCAAATTTGACTATTTTTTTGGGCGGGTAACCTCTGACCCCGACAATACAAAGAGGTCATTGCAGAATTTACGAGAATTGAGGAGACTGGGAATTGATGAGGCACTTAGAGGACGAGAACGATTACTGCAACTCTTTGAAGAGGGATTGAATGCTCCTGAGATAAGCGATCGCCGCATTACAAAATATGGTATCAATATTACTCGGCAAGTACAAGTTAGTGGACCCCAAGAGTCAGGAGCTATTTTAATTAGTTACTATTATCCAGAAGGCGACCTGTCCGCTACCCCACAAGTTACCTCTATTATTCCCAAGATATACCAATAAAATCTGTTATGCAAATCTCAGTAATTACTGAATTAGACTTTTATAAAATTGACCGATGTCGGCGAGTTATTTCCCATGATTGCGCTCAAAAGTTTGCCGCGATTGACTTGGGGGTTCCGTTGGGATGCTATGGACTGAGTTGGAGAAGTGATATCCTTGAACCGATGATCACGAGATCGCCCGATCGCCGGACTGTCTGGATCGGGGTTGATCAACAGTTAGCTGCAATTAGTATCGATGAGGGTCGGATTCTGGTTGCTTTAGGGTTTACTGATTATCTGGTTCAAATGGTGGCGATCGCTGATGTAATAGCAGTTCTGACTCAAGAGAAAGTGCTGCTGTTTAATGCCGGTGGTTCTATTCGCTTCAGTGACGATTTGCCAGATCAGGGAATCGGTATGACGGTGGAGGGGGAAAATCTGGTCATTAAAATGCTGGAAGGGGAAAGTTTGACTCTTAATCCAATGACGGGTTATTTTAAACCGTCAGATTCGGTGCAGAGTATGGCGGCATCGACGACTAGGCGATCGCCTTAAAAAGGTTGTCTGCGATCGCTCATGGGTCAAGATTGACCAAGGGCCCGAGGTTAAGTTAGAATAGGGATGATGTAGAGGGACAATACGATGAGTATTACTGAATTATTCCCGATAGTGAAAAATTTATCTCCTGCTGAAAAAATCCGCCTCTTAGAATTCCTGAAAACTGAGATTGAGCAGGGTCAGAGTGCTTCAGAATCTTCTGAGTCAATGCACCCGAGACTCCATCGCAAAAATGATATCCTAGTCATTGAGACAGTTCCTCTCAATCACATTGATTTTAATCGATTGATTGAGGAAGTGCGTGAAGATTCTAATCCCCTTAAGATGTGAAAGCCTTATTTGATACCTCGGTAATTGTAGCAGCGTCCCTGAGTCAACATCCCCAGCATACCCTCTGCTTTCCCAAACTAGAACTAGCAAAACAGGGACAGATTCAGGGATATTTATCCACTCATAGTTTGGCAGAAACTTACTCGGTTCTCACCCGTTTACCGATTCAACCTCGCCTTACTCCTAGTGATGCTGAAAGGGTGATTAGAGACTTCTTGCAATATCTGCAAGAAGTCTTCGCTAGATGGGCAAGATTATCAATCGGCGATCGCCTTAATGGTAGCGATCAATATTCCTGGCGGAGGCATTTTTGATTCTCTGATTGCCCAGGCATCTCTGAAAGCTAAAGTTGATATTCTATTCACCCTCAATCCCACTCACTTTACCCGATTGGGAGAGGCGATCGCTCAAATTACCCAAGTTCCTCAATAAATTGGCTAAAACCACGGATTACACAGATTTTCACGGAGAAGTTTTTTCCTCGGTTTTTCCTCATTCCAAGGCTCTGCCTGGGAATGCCTCCTGGGAGGCTCTGCCTCCTCTTATCATCCAGAATTCTATTCAATAAAAAACAGATTATCTGTGAAAAACGGTAACAATATACAGTAAAATAAATAAGACTTTACATTCAATCTGGAGAGTACAGGACAACGCTGGTTGCCTCCGGTGAGAATATTAATCATGGAAATTACTTGAATGAGCAAAAATATCCGGCTGTTTTCCAATTATGTCCAACGGGAAAATCAGACTACAAACTACTGCCTACTAATTCTCAAGCTGCTTTACGAAGAAAATCCTAAATTTTTATCAGAAGTCTTGAGTACATTATTAAGTGAGCGCTTATCGGGAGCAGTTGGGGTAAAATTTAGCCAACAAAACCGAGGTAAAAAAAGCGTCCCCGATGGTAAAATTAGTCAGGATGCTTTCTCAATTGTTATAGAGACGAAACGGGATAATCCATTTAATTTAGAGCAATTAAGCCGCCATCTTGAGGCAATGAAAGAAGAGGCGGGAATTAAGGTGTTGATGGCTTTGGGTAACTTTGAATGGGAAGAACCCAACCCGGAAGCGTTCCCAGATATCGATCGCCTTGCAGAAGAAATGGGGGTGGCATTTGCAGCGGTTAGCTTTGAGCAGTTCTTGCAAGCGTTGAAACTCAGCTATTTACCGAAAAATCTGGTGGATGCGATCGCCGATTTGGAAGAATATATGGATGAAGAAAATTTACTCCCCTCTTGGAAATACCATCTGGATGTCGTAAATTGTCGCGTCTCCTTCGATGATGTCCTCCAGCATCAAATTTACGTCTGTCCCGCAACGGATGGGAGTTACAATCATCGCCGTAGTCTTTACTTTGGGATGTATCGCAACAAGCGAGTTGAGCAAATTGCCAAGATTGAGGCGGTTGTGGATTTAGAGTCTGAAGAGAGTTTTTCGATTAAATGGAAAAACATC
>NZ_JAFLQW010000555.1 GCF_017313335.1 Phormidium pseudopriestleyi FRX01
ATCTTCCGCATCAGCCAGTGGGTACCGGGTCAATAAATTTTAGTCATTGGTCGTTAGTCATTGGTCATTGGTCGTTAATGACAAAGGACAACTGACCAATGACCAATGACCCCTAACTGTTTTCACTTAGTTTCAAGGTCCAAGGAGTAAAAAAATGGCAGATCTGTTTGTAATTTCCTCGAATAGGTTTTCCTTTACCTACGGGGGAAAAGAATTTCCACTACTTAAAATTAGTGGCATTGATGTCCAAGCCAAAACCGCCGGACACAAATCCCCGATCGCCTCGGGAAAGGATGCTCAAATGTCCCGGCAAACTGTTTCGACTGGATACTATAACAACCAAAATATTACCATTGAAGCAGTCCTCCAAGATGGCACGAAAACTCTGTACGACATCTTCAAAAAAGGCTTGCCCGCCACCTACGGAGGAGATGGAAAATGGAGCGGTAATTTTTCCGATGGGGAGATTACTATCTTCGACCCGGATGCCAAGAAAGTCCTCATCTACAACCTCAAACAGTGTCAAATGGTCAGCTATGAAGTCAGTGAATTTAATGTCAGTGGCGATCAATTTTTGACCGAAAAATTTGAACTGAATGTAGAAAGTGTCGAACGGAAGCAGTAGGTTTCTAACTTTTTGGCAGAATTAAGCCCAGATTTTTTGTAGAAATAGACGCCTTGTTTTGGGAAAGTAATTAGGGAAAGAATAAAGGAGTAGTACAATGCCAGTCGATAAGGAACCACTTTCTCAGGCTAGATTTGAATTTGCCGCCGATGGGTTGGGCAAAGATCTATTGGTCGAATCAGTTTCGGGCGTGAAAATGACCATTCCCGTCACCAATGCCGATGGCGCATTTGGGGTAAAAACCGGAAGTAAGGTCAATCGCCAAGCTGCACCTTCTGCTGTAGAATCGAGCGATGTCACTGTGACATTTGTCACCTCTAGTAAAGACCCTAAAGCGGTTTCCAAGTGGTTTTATGATTCTCACTCAACCCCAGACTTGGGCGGTGCCACGGGAACTAAAGGCAAAACTGATCAGGCCACTCTAACGGTATTCAAGCAAGATGGATCACCCTCGGCAAGTTGGACCTTTAAAGGGGTGATGCCGATGACCTATAAAATGTCCGACTTAGATGCGGCGGGAAATCAGTCTTTGAAAGAAACGATTACGTTTTGCTATGAGTATGTGGAACGCACGAAATAAGCGCGTTTCATGAATGAGGGATGGACAGTCAACGGAGTGGGATTGCCCATCCCTCGGGTAGGGAAGACCCCTCCTGGCTCCATCGGCGATCGCCCCGAATCAATGCACCCATCCCATCTGCTAACCGCGATGCAATTCGTTTGCCGGAGATTAAACCGTGCCTGAATTTCCTGAATTACTTGCCACCTCGCGATTTTACCTAGAACTTCACCTTGCCGATAGTGTCGATGCGATCGATGCCTACTTTATGGAGTGTCAAGGGTTTAAAACTAGCCAGGATATCATTGACATCACTGAAGTCACTCCCCAAATGTGGGGTAAAGATGGGAAATCCCGAGGGCGGATTATCCAGACTAAAATTCCCGGCAATATCAGCTATACCAATTTAACCCTGCGTCGCGGTCTCACGGTTTCCATGACGGTCTGGAATTGGTTGGAAGCGATACAACAAGGAGCTTGGGCAGAACAGCGGCGAGATGGCTCCTTAACCATCTATGATCAAGGGGCTCAAGCTCAGGTTAGATTTGAGTTTAAACGGGCATGGCCGGTGAGCTATTCTATTTCTGATGTCAGTGTTAGTAGCGGTGATCTGGAAATAGAAGAACTAGAAGTGGCGGTGGAAGAGTTAAAACGGGTTAAGGTGGTGTAACGGTAGGGCCAAGTCAGCATGATTCAGACCGAGTTTGAGTTTACGTTACCCAAAGGGTATCTTGATAGCGAAGGCAACTTGCACCGCCAAGGGGTGATGCGTTTAGCCCGGGCGATCGATGAGATTGCTCCCCTGCGAGACCCTCGGGTTAAATCTAATCCGGCATACGCCACGGTGATTATTTTATCGCGGGTGATTACTCGTTTGGGTGCTTTAGAACAAGTGACTCCCTTGGCGATCGAAAATCTATTTGCCGTAGACTTGAATTATCTTCAAACCTTTTATCGTCAAATTAACGAACTCGAAAATCAGGGGGATCAAGACTCAGAACCCCCCTCACCCCCAGCCCTCCCAGGACCATCCTACTCATGAGTGAGGTGATGCCATGAATCCGGAAACGATACCTCACACTGAGTTTACATTTACCCTGACTGTGGGAATGGTGGATGGGGAGGGGAGTCTACATCGGCAAGGGGTGATGAGAAAAGCGACGGGCTATGATGAAATTTGGGTGAGCAAAGACCCTCGAACTCAAGAAAATCCCGCTTATGGAATCATCTTTTTGCTATCGCGGGTGATTACCCATCTAGGAAACTTCTCATCGGTGACGCCGCAGTTACTAGAGCAACTCTTTTTAACAGACTTTATTTTTTTACGAGAGTTTTATACCCAAATTAACCAGTCTGGAGTGGAGGAGATGGCTGTGGGGGAGTTTTGGGCTACCCCTTGGAGCAATTGTACCAAGAGGTAGCGACGATCGCCTTTCACTTTCACTGGTCCTTAGATGAAATCCTCCGTCTGGAACATGGGGAACGACGGCGTTGGATCGCCCTAATCGCCCAATTGAAGCAGATGCCGTGACGGGTAATGGAACAGTGGAGTAAATAACTGGTCAATGGAGGACAGGAAGCAGGGTAAAACAACAAGATGAACTTCAGGGTGATTAAGAATCTAAAGATGACAGGGGTGCGATCATTACTTCCTAAAGTGCGATCGCCCCAAAGCCAGTCCCTGTTGAGAATCAGTCCCGGAAAAGGGGCGTCATTTTCAATTTTGACTCAACTGCTTGTTTCAAATCACATCCGTTTCTCAGAATTCGGAAGTATGATAGCAGTAGAACACAATCTGAGCTAAACTGTCAATTTTTCCAGATTCTTTTCCACTTTTAGCATCTTGTTTTTACTGACCTATCCTTCAATTGTTAATGCGGAGGTTTTACTATCATGCGATCGCCCAAACTGATTCACTTAATGAGTATCCTGGCTGTGGTCCTGTCTCCGGCTTTGGTCACCCTTTCTGGATTCTCCCCAGTCCGCGCCCAATCTCAACCGGGGGAACTCCTCGCCCTCAACTTCCCTTCTGCACCGCGTAACATAGGCGGCCCCCGCAGTAGCGCAGGAGGAGGAGTCCGAGGCAATAGCAATGACAGTTGTATCGAGGGTGAATCCCCCTTGACCTCATTAATCCCGACCCATGATATCCTCAAAACCGTCACGCCGAACCCAGAATTTTTCATGTATGTCCCGAAAAATAACGCAGATTCTGGAGAATTTGTGATTGTTGATGGGAATGGCAATGACGTTTATCTGTCTACCTTCGAGCTATCGGAGGCCCCGGGCGTTGTCAAAGTGAGCCTCCCTGCCAATACCGAGCTAGAAATCGGCAAAGTCTATGATTGGCAGTTTAGCCTAATCTGCGATCCGTCAGACCGCCAATCCGATGTCTTCGTGCAGGGTCAAATCCAGCCCACCGAACTCACCGAAGAAATGCAAACTCAACTGGATCAGGCACAGACCCTGGATCAGGTGCAACTGTATGTTGACCAAAGCTTATGGAACGAAGCCGTAAGCCTTCTGGCCCAATTCCGTAATTCTAATCCCACTGAGTGGCAAGGACTGTTAAAATATGTCGGCTTAGAAAGCATTGCTTCGGAAACTCTGCCGATCCAAACTATTGGAACATCGCAGAATTAACAAAACTAAGGAATAAGCCGTGATGTGGAATCAATTAAAACGGCAAATTTGGGAATGGCGCGGGGTCTGGATTGCTGCACCGTCAGTAACGGTAGCAGTCATCCTCCTGCGTTTTATGGGTGTTTTACAGCCTTGGGAATGGGCCGTTTACGATCTGTATATGAGGGGGAGACCCTCTGAAGTTCCAGACAGCCGAATTGCCATTGTCGGGATTAATGAAGCCGACTTGCGCGAATTAGGACAAGCCATCATTCCCGATCGCGTTTATGCTGCAGTCATCGAAAACCTCAAAGCCATGAATCCTCGGGCGATCGGCTTAGATATCTATCGGGATCAACCCGTCGAACCCGGTCATGCTGCACTGCGTCAGGTTTTTAAATCCACAACGAATCTGGTGGGAATTCAAAAAGTAATTGGGCAGGGCGATCGCGACACCATTGGACCGCCTCCGGGATTAGAATATGCCGGTTCCAATGACATGATTTTGGATGAAGATCAGGTCCTGCGCCGGGGGTTGGTGATGGTGAGTGATGATGAGGAAAACATCATCCCCAGCTTTAGTTTATATCTAGCCGGGCTCTATCTCGATGCCGAAGGAATTGCCCCGGAAGCGATCGAGGATAGCGATTCTTGGAAATTTGGAAACCAAGTTTTCTCTCGCTTTCAACCCTACGATGGGGGCTACGTGGGTGCGGACGCTGGTGGCTATCAGGTCCTGTTAAACTATGTCGGTCCCAGCCGACATTTTGAGACAGTTTCCCTGATGGATATCCTCAAAAATCGAGTCCCGCCAGACTGGGGACGCGATCGCATTATCTTAATTGGAGCCGTTGGCGAAAGCTACCAAGACTTATTTTTCACCCCCTACACCAAAGAAGCGGGGAACCGCATGGCGGGGGTGGAAGTTCACGGCAATCTGATCAGCCAGATGATTAGTGCCGCCCTCGACGATCGCCCGGTGATTAAAACCATCGCCGAACCTTACGAGTGGCTGTGGATTTTCCTCTGGGGCAGTCTGGGGGCATTTTTAATCTGGAAATGGCGCTATGTCGGTGGTGCCGGATGGCTCTCCGTTCAACGCACCGCAGGGGCGGTTTTGTCGGCGGGGGCCCTGGTGGGAATCACTTATGGGGCATTCGTTTTGGGGTGGTGGATTCCCGTGGTGCCTCCTGCGTTGGCCTTACTCGGTTCCGCTACGGCGATCGTTGCTTACGTTGCCCGCACTGCCGGAGATATTCGCAAAACCTTTGGACGCTATCTCACGGATCAAGTCGTCGCCAATTTACTAGAAAATCCGGAAGGATTAAAAATGGGCGGGGAACGGCGCAAACTGACGATTTTCACGTCGGATTTACGCGGATTTACGGCACTTTCCGAACGATTGCCTCCCGAAGAAGTGGTCAAAATTCTCAACTTTTATTTGGGATATATGGCCGATGTGATTACTGCTTACCAGGGGACGATTGATGAGTTTATGGGAGATGGCATCTTAGTGCTATTTGGGGCACCCACCACCCGACCGGATGATGCAACAAGGGCGATCGCCTGCGGAATTTCCATGCAGTTAGCCATGCGTCAGGTGAATGCTAAAGTGGTGGAATGGGGATTGCCTGAACTGGAAATGGGAATTGGCATCAATACCGGGGAAGTCGTCGTTGGCAATATCGGTTCGGAAAAACGCACCAAATACGGAGTTGTAGGTAGTCAGGTCAATTTAACCTACCGGATTGAATCTTATACAACAGGAGGACAAATTCTGATTTCCGAGCAGACTCTCCTTGATGCTGGAGGTGAGGATGTCGTCCAAATTGAAAGTAAACGTGAGGTATTGCCCAAAGGAGTGAAAGAGCCGCTGATGATTTACGACGTGAGCGGGATTAAAGAGCCTTATCATATCTCCCTCACCAGGGAAGAAGAGGTGTTTTTGCCCCTGAGCGAAAAAATCCCCATTCAATACACCATTTTGGAAGGCAAGCACATTAGCGAAACCCTACTACTTGGGCATTTAGTCCAGCTTTCGGCCAAAGGCGCTCAAGTGAGAACCGAACCGGGAGCCGGAGATATTATCCCGGTTGGATTGAGCAATCTCAAGCTCAATTTATTGGAGGGTAATTTTGAGGGAAGTCAAGAAGATATTTATGCCAAGGTCCTGGAAAAACCAGCCGCTGAACCCCATTGCTTTTACATTAAGTTTACAGCAAAACCTCCGGCAGTAGCGGCTCACCTGGAACAAGTGTATAAATCAGTCCAGGCTGTCGCTCCGTCCTAGGTGAGAGGGTTATTGACTTTTCCACTGTGGAGGGCGATCTCCATTGTTTAAATGACATTAGAGGACTCTTATGAAATTAACCTTTTTAGGTTCCGGCTCGGCTTTCACCGTGGGAGCCAATAATTATCAATCGAATGTGCTATTAGAGAGCGATCGCGGAACTAAACTCCTGATTGATTGTGGTTCCGATATTCGCTTTTCTCTGCACGAAGCCGGGTATTCCCATCTGGATATCACCGATATTTACATCAGCCATTTGCATTCAGATCATGCCGGAGGATTGGAATATATTTCCTTTACCACAAAATTTGACCCCCGATGCCAAAGACCCCGCCTTTATCTTAGTAAAGAAATAGCCAATGACCTGTGGGCAAATACCCTCTCCGGGGGTCTACGTTCTATCCAAGGCGATGTCACAGAATTAGAGACGTTTTTTGAGGTAAAAAAAGTTCCCCGCAATGGATACTTTACCTGGGAAAATATCCAATTTAATCTCGTCAAAGTCATCCATATTAACAATGGATACTTTATCATGCCCAGCTATGGATTGTTCTTTGAACTCAAAGGAAAGCAAATATTTTTCAGCACCGATACCCAATTATGTCGGGAAGAAATTTGGGAATATTATGAGCAAGCTGACCTAATTTTTCAAGATTGCGAAACCTCTCAATTCCCCACAACTGTACACGCTCATTACCGTGAATTAGTCGCCTTACCCGACGCCATCAAAAATAAAATGTGGTTGTATGGGTATCAACCCGGACCCCTTCCGGATGCGGAACAAGATGGATTCCTCGGGTTTGTCCAACGAGGACAGCAGTTTGAATTTGCACCCTCTCTCCTCCAAGTAGAGACAATTGTTACCGTCTGATTCCCTAAATCATTGCAGCGCGATCGCCCCTAAACCTCCTTGCTACAAAGGGGGTTTTTTCAGTTGATGACCCTTCGTCGATTGTCGCATTTAGTCAACCCATTAGAATCCAGGACCCGGGGTTTTGACCCCTGGATCTCATCCTGTACCCATCCCTGAGCATTTGCGGAACTTAGAAGGATGGACAGCAGACTAAAGAAGGGACTTTCAACAACCTCCGGAATTCTGGCCTAATTCCTGATCATTGTAGAAGAATCGGCGCAAAATGGGACCCAATCAGATTCGGTTCAGGATAGAGATAGCAACAACAGCTAAACCCTCCCCGAAACAGAACCCTAGTGCGATCGCGGAGGCAGCGCTCAATCCATCAGAGGACATAGAGAAGTCCCAAAACCGTCAAGAATGAGAAAAAACTCTATAAAATAACCGACGTAACTAGAGCGCGCTAAACCCCTGGTTTTGCCTCTTTCCCCTAACCTATAGTAAACTAGCGATTGTTCGCTCGATCCAGGATCAATGAACGAAGCGTTAAAAAGAATAGTAGCACAATCCCTTTCCTGGTTTACCGCTCCAATTCCTCTCGGCAACTATTCAGTTTCAATCAGTGCAATTTTGCAATTGATTATCTGGGTCTTTATTGTTCTATTCCTATCCCGTGCCCTCAAGAAATTCCTAAAATATCGGCTTCTTGTCAAGCTGGGAATTGACGAGGGAAACCGCGAAGCAATGGCAACAATTATCAGCTATAGCAGTTCCATGCTCGGTCTGATTATTGTATTGCAAAGTACCGGATTTAACCTCGGTTCCCTACTCGTAATTGCTGGAGGTTTAGGGGTTGGGATTGGTTTTGGACTTCAGGAGGTAACCCGAAACTTTATCAGTGGACTGACCTTACTAATTGAACGAAAACTCAAGGTAGGAGATTTTATAGAATTTGACGGAATGTCCGGTTATGTCAAAGAAGTTTCCCTGCGATCGACTCTCATTCGGACCCGTGATGGAGGTGATGTCGTCGTTCCCAACAGTAAACTTGTTGAAAATAAAGTGCTCAATTGGAGCTACGACTCTTATCACGCTCGGATTCAAATTCCCGTGGGAGTTGCCTATAACAGCGATACGGTTTTAGTAACAGAAACCCTCTTAAATGCCGCTTATATGGAACCGGCAGTGTTGCACGACCCTCCCCCAAAAGTCATGTTTAAAAACTTTGGGGATAATGCACTTAACTTTGAACTGTGGGTTTGGGTAAACCGGATTGATCGCGAACCGTTTATCAGGAGTTCTTTAAATTTTATCATCGAGTACAACCTGCGCCAAAATCATATTACAGTCCCGTTTCCTCAACGGGATTTATGGATTAGAAATGGAGAAGAATTAAACCTGTTGGGGAGAAGAAAATTCCAACAGAATGGTCACAGTCCTGAGATTATTCCGGATCCGGTAGCGGTTGCCACCTCGAATAAGCCGTTATCACTGAAAGATTTACTGCGACAGGTGACTTATTTTCAGAACTTTACCGACCTCGAATTAAGACAACTCATCGAAATTGGTCATCGGAAACGCTTGTATCCGTCGCAGATGTTATTCCATGAAGGGGACCCGGGAGATGCCTTTTATATTGTGTTATCGGGTTCCGTGGAGGTGTTTGTTGAAAAAATTAATAAGCATCTGACCAACCTGGGGGCAGGCAAATTTTTTGGGGAATTGTCTTTAATGTTAGGAATTCCCCGAACAGCATCAGTGCGAGCGTTAGAAGAAACCATTCTGTTTACGATTCATCATAATGCTTTTCAAAGCATATTACAGGAGCATCCCGAGTTGGCTGAGGAAATCGTTCAGGAATTATGTAAACATCAAGAAGAATTAGCACAGCGGCAACAGCAATTACGAACAATGGGGTTGTTAAATGCCACGGAGGATGATAAAAATCCGGTGGTTTGGGTGAGAAAGCGCCTGCAAAATTTGTTTGGCCTGTAGTTCGGGGGCCGGAGGGGTGCGATCGCCTACGAGGTGGCGATCGCGCTGATCACCGTTGAATCCCCCCACCACCGAAGACTCCGGGATGAATTCACCCGCCCTGAGTTTGTGGTGCTCAAGGGTGACTCTGCCCACCGGAACAGTCTGACAAGATCCAGAGTCGGCCCAAACTGGGAGTTCAAATCTTTACAATAGCTTTATTAAAATAAGAGGACAGGGGGGAGACACCCGTACAGAAATTGCCTATAATTAGAATGGAGTTTACCCAGTTATGGAAGAAAAAATGACTTGGCCCACCTGCTTAAATTCAATGACTAAAAAACAGGAATCCAAGCCGAACGGAACGACGGTGCAGTTGGCAGAATTCGTCCTTGAGCTGTATGCTGCGGGATGGACGCAACAGCAAGTCTTCGGCCAATATCCTCAAATTACCCCAGACCTCGTAAACAGAGTCTTTTCCTTAGCCGCACTCTTGTGTGTTAGAGAAGAGGTCCTCTCTCAACTTTCTGGAGTACCGGAATCCAGATTATTAAACGTATAAGCCATCCTTAACAGAACAGCTTAAATATTTTCTCCAGACAATTTTTAATGAGGGTTGACTGCGAAACCCGTTACTCGGAAACCAAAGCCATAGCTTTTGAGCTATAGCATTCCTAAATGATTTATAACATCTGTCTTCTCCCCTCTCCCGTTCTGGGCCGCCTTATGTTGGGGGCCGCCGACGTCTTCCACAACGGCACGCAAGGATTGCTATAGGTCAACTCCGACCATGAACGATTCCCGAGTGCCAAAAATATAGCGATCGCCCAATAAAAAAATAGGCGGGGCTTCAACGTCCCCGCCATCCCTGTCGAATTACCGGACAGTAACAAGAGGCGGGGATGACTGAGGCATAGGAGCTGATAACGCTGATTCTAACTCCGCACAGCCTAACCGTTCTTCTAAAATTCGCATCACTTCCCGTCCGAAATCATTGGGATTGCGCCGCCATGCCTCCAGACAAACCTCACCGAAGAACGACCCCAGAGGTTCTGGATTCCAGAGTAACTTGCGGGCAGTCCAAGGCATCAAACTCATAGGGTCATAACCGGGTTTTAAAATATTTTCCTTAAACGCATACTCTTCTAAATGGGTATGGGGTTGTAACCCGATAAAAAAGATAGCCGGTTCCACCTTATCTTCCCCAAAAATTCGTTCTAGTTCGCGATGATAGGCCAGGGTCTGACGAATCGTTTCATGAGTCTCATCAATGACATTAAACGAATAATTAACCGAAACCAAGTCATTAAATCCCGCCGCCTTCAAATCGCGACAATTTTCCAGAACCACCCGGAGGTTGTAACCCATCCGCATCTTCCGGACCAGTTCTTGGGAACCGCTAGTAATCCCAATTTCAAAATAATTCATCCCGGTTTTGACCATCAAATCGCATAATTCCGGGGTCAAATTGTCAGCGCGGATATAGGCAGCCCAATGGATATCTTCCATTCCTGCCTCGTGAATTTTCTGGAGTAATTCGATCGCATCGTTGATATAGCGACGCGCCGGAATAAATTGAGCATCGGTAAACCAAAAATTGCGGATGCCGCGATCGTACAGTTGACGCATTTCAGCCACCACTTCATCTGCCGGATTAATCCGGACCTGCTTCCCTTCAATGACTGTATAAATGCAGTAACAACAGTTATGGGGACAACCGCGTTTGGTTTGGACGCCAATATAAAAATCTTGGTCTTGCAGATAATATTGAAACTCAGGCCATAACTGTTCTATATAGTCGTAGTTACAAGCGGTTTTCTCAATTTCTGTGGGTTTTTCATGGATCAGGCGATCGCGCGGGGTCGTTTCCCCCACCACATAACAGCGTTCATCCTGAAAATCCTGACCCCGCAGATATTTTTCCAGGAGTGCCTCCCCTTCCCCCACGGAGATAATCGTCCCCTGGGGTAAACTGCGACCGAGTTGTTCATAGAAAACGCTCACAGCACCTCCCCCAATAATTGCCCTCGCTTCGGGGTGATAGGTTTGAGCGCGTTTAAGTCCCCGCTTGACTAACCCCAGATTGCGCCAGAGTTCGCCATAATAGGCCGTGGTGATTCGCAGTCCTCCCAGAGCACCCCGGAGTTTAATCAAGGGATTGCGAGCATAGTAAAACTCAAAAGCGTTTTGGAGGGGATTGCCCCCGCGTCCACCGACTGGGGCGTAAATCTGAATATCCCGCCAGGAGAAGACGAGTAAGGTGGGTTGAAAGAGATCGACACAGGCATCGAGGGACTGGGCAAAATCCAGAGGGGGGACTGTTCCCAAGTCAAAAATCTGCTGTTCCACCTCGGGAAACAGCTTGTGAACGAAATCGGCTAGGTAAACGACACCGATCGGGAAGATGGGATTGCACGGGAGGCGAACGTAGAGGATGCGATTTTCCATCTTGCTAGAGGGGAATAGTTTTTACAAAAAAGCGGTTCATATAACTTAACCATACCATCAGCCCTCGGAATTTGCATGATCAAGGGGGCAATTCCCTCACCCTAGGGGTCCAGTGGCGCAGGTCCCTGATCCAGGATGAGCCGAACAAGGACCACCCTGGGCCACTTGGAAAAACCCCAAGGATAAGGGGGATCGATAGGTTTCATCAGCATAGCTTAACCCCACTATTTTGGATTTTCAATGAAAAATTTTACTATATTTTCTTCAGTTGGTAGTCGCGTTTACAGCTTGCGGGGATCGGCTAGTGTTAGGGTTAGAGGGTATAAAGTTTTTTTGGGAAAAAACTCCTCTATAAGGTTATGGCTCAAATCCTCGATCCCATTCCGGCTGACCGCCCAGGTCAAATTCTTTGCTGCTATGTCAATGCGACGAGTAAAATCCAGATTGCTCGGGTCAGTAACGTTCCCAACTGGTATTTTGAGCGGGTTGTGTTTCCGGGTCAACGTCTTGTTTTTGAAGCGTTTCCAGAAGCCCTGTTAGAAATTCATACGGGGATGATGGCTAGTGCTATCTTATCCGATAAGATCCCCTGTGGACGCCTCAGAGTCATGGATGAGAGCGCTCCCACTCCGTCGGCTCCTGCTCCCGAGCCGGAAAAAATGCCCAACCATCCCCCTAGAAAACCCACCTTTGATAATAAAGGGATAGTCTTGAATGATCCATTTTCGATGACGGCTTTAACGTCGGTTTAATAACATGAAGATAGGTAGGATTTGAGGGATGGAGTGTTAATAATGCTACCACCCTCTATCATTTAATAAGTTAGGTCCTTGGCTGACAAACAAGGAATCAAAAATAAAGGATCAAAAATCAGGGGGCTTGCACCTATCAGGGTGAACGGGTGTTAGGGTTAAATTTGACTGGAACCAGTTAGGCCACTGTTTAGGATCAAAGTTTGTGGATTTGCCTTCTTTCCTCTGGTTGTGGAAAATCGCCGCCTGGTCAATGGGTTTTTCAATACTGGCCTACAGCCTACTCGCGGTGAGTGGGCTGTGGATGTATGGCGATCGCCTCGGGCGTAAACAACGAGGACGAATTTTGGTGCGATCGCTCCACTATGGTTTAGGGATAGCGCTCGTGGCCCTAGTCTTGCTGCTCTTGGCCGTGGGGATTGTAGGGACTCTGGGACATTATGGGTCTCTGGGTCATTCGGTCCATTTAGGGGTGGGATTGTTGGTGGTAGGACTGGTCCTGCTGTCGGCCTGGAGTGCGAATCAGATTGGTCCAGGGCGTCAATGGGCGCGATCGCTTCACATCACCACCAATGCTATTTTATTTGTGGCACTGGCCTGGGTATCCTGGACGGGTTGGACGGTGGTGCAAAAATATTTACCTTAATCCCTTTAATCCGTTAGAGGCGATCGGGTCTTGGGAAAAACTCCCATTAAATCCCTTTAAACTCTTAATGAGTCAATTTTTTTTTAAGAATAAAAAGAGTCGTGTCAATAGAACCAAGCGGCGATCGCGCTGAACCTCAAACTGAACTCCAAGAGATAAAAGTCCGGGAATTTCGGATTTCTCCCCTGATTCGAGTCACCCTGTTGAGCTTATATCTGGCCCTGACGGTGCCTTTACCTTTTTTGTCGAAAGCAACCGGCGCACCGATTTCTCCTGGGGTGCTCTGGGTGGGATTGGCAATGGGGATAGTGGCGGTGTATGGGGCGCTCAGTGAACGGGCGATCGCCAATGCCGAAGGCATTCAAGTCACCTATCCTAACTGGGTTCCCCGGGGCATCCGCAAAGGGTGGATGTTGCCCTGGGATGAGGTGGCAGCGCTCAAACCGCGCACCACTGGACAGGGGGGGCTAGTTTACTATTTTGTGAGTAAATCCGGCCAAGGGTATCTGCTGCCGATGCGGGTGGTGGGGTTTTCCGAGTTGGTCAAAATTGTGGAAGCCAAAACCGGGATTGATACCCGGGATGTGCGTCCGTTAGCCCAACCTTGGATGTATTTTATTTTGTTGGGATTTACCCTGCTGTTATTGCTGATCGATGCTTGGACGATCGCCACCGCAGTAACCTTAAGCAGTTAGGGGGAGAACACCGCCAGTCTGGGTTATTTGTAGCCCGGACAAGCTGGATAGAGATAGACTGAACAAGATGGATTGTAAAGATTAAAAAACCCTTGCCAATAGAACGAAATGCTCAACTGCGGCTGGATCGAGTCAGCCTGAACGCAGCGATCGCCGGGGCGAGGATGGAAAAACCTATCCTGAATGAGATTTGTTTTGAGGTTTACCCAGGCGATCGCCTTGCCATTGTTGGTCCCTCTGGAGGGGGTAAAACCTCCTTGTTACGACTGATGCCTCGACTCATCGACCCCAGCAGTGGCACGCTGTATCTGGATGGAGAAGATTACCGGAAAATCCCGGTATTGGAACTGCGCCAGCAAGTAACCCTCGTTCTGCAAGAGTCCAAACTTTTAGGCATGACCGTCAAAGAGGCGATCGCCTATCCCCTGAATCTGCGCGGAATGAAATCCCCGCAGATTCAGGAGAGAGTCTCCACTTGGATGGATCGCCTACACCTACCTACCGAATGGCTGGAGCGAACAGAAATGCAGCTATCGGTAGGACAACGGCAGCTAGTGGCCTTATGCCGCGCCTTAGTCATTGAACCGAAGATTTTGTTACTAGATGAACCGACCTCCGCCTTAGACGTGGGTCGCGCTGAGCACCTCCTACAAGTTTTAGCTGAAGTGGCCCTGAACACGGAGACGACTCTGATTATGGTCAATCACCAACTCGACCTTGCCCAGCAGTTTTGCAACCGCTTATTGTATTTGCACAAAGGCACCCTGCTTGAGGACCTGCCGGAGGAGCAGATCGACTCGGCCCGGTTGCGATCGGCGATCATCCAAGCGGAAGCAGAGGCTGCCTCGGAATGGGAATGAGTTGAGGGACTGAACCTTTGAGCTTTTAGGCGTCAAGGGAATCTAGCCGCGAGAGAGTGGAACCGCGCCGACTGGAGTTAATTGACGCATCAGGGTTTTTTTCCCCATCGGTTGTTCCGGTTGTTGGAAGGGAGTCGCGTTGAGTATTTCCGTATTCAAGCGATAGCCAACATTGCGGACGGTTTGAATCAGGCTAGGTTGTCGGGGGTCAGTTTCGATTTTTTTCCGCAGGGAGAGGACATGAGTGTCAATCGTGCGGGGATTATCAATGGCATCCGGCCATGCTCGGCGCAGCAGTTCCGGACGGCTCATGGGCAGGCCCCCAGCTTGAGCGAGGACGTACAGCAGACTGAATTCCTGGGGCGTGAGTTCGATCGCGTCCTCTTGATAGCGAACCCGGCGCTGGACTAAATCAATTTGCAGGTCGCCATAGTCTAAGCTGGCCGGTGGCGTCATTCGGCGATGACGTCGGACAAGGGATTCGACTCGGGCTAGAAATTCCTGCATCCCAAAGGGTTTTTTGAGGTAGTCATCGGCTCCTGATTTCAAGCCTTCTACAATATCGGATTCGGTATTGCGAGCGGATAAAATTAAAATCAACGTTTCTTGCTGCTGGTAGAGCCAGCGGCAAAATTCTAAACCATCACCATCGGGTAATTCGTTGTCAAGGATGACTAGAGTTGGATGGCGATTATAGAAGATTTCTCGGGCATGACGGATGTCCGCTGATTGATAAACCCCATATCCTACTTGCTGTAGGTGCCACCCTAACAGCGATCGCAGATGAGGATTGCCTTCCACAATTAAAATGCAAACAGATCCCACAACTGAGTTGTTTCCTTCACGTCGGTGGAACTTAGGTTACCAAACCTTTTGTCAGGGTTTTGTAACTTCCGCTACCCTGAGTCCCCCCCAAATGTTAAGGAATTACAAATAAAGTCGCGCTTTAGGTAAAAATTCCATCAACCGGGCGATCGCAATCCCACAATAGCCAGACCCTTAGAGGAAATGGCAGTAAAATAAGAGTAGGACAGTGCGTCGCTACCACCCCAGGTTGGTGTTCCTTGGCGATCCCCAAGATAGCCAGATTGTTCCCTCCCCAAGCACAAAGGCTCTTAAATGGTCTGGGCGTAGGGGTTCAGACCCGGTGAACAGCTTGTTCATCCGTCTGGATCCGTCCATGTCCACCCCCTAGATGGCATGGACGGGAAAGATCAGGTTTACGGACTGGGGTCACCGGATAACTGCTGACTTTTACACCCTTCGAGGTTTTAATTATGCTTCAAGATACTGCAACCATTCGCCATTATCAAAAACTCACCGACGCCTTGGTAGATATGTGGAATCGGGGATATCGCCTTGATGATCTGCGCCTTTATTTGGAGGGATATATCGCCGCAATACGACAAACGAATACCATCGAAGCGTTCCACATCCACAGGTTTGAGGAAGAGGCGATTCGATTTCTCCATGATCCGTCTAATTTTGAGCTAGTCCCCCAGCCCCAAGCTGAAACGGGGTACTATTGAAAAAAGCCTTGGGAATTTGATATTTCATCGGCCCAGAGTAACCAGCATCATAGCGCGATCGCTATTGATGCTTGGGTTTCTTCAAGGCTATATGCAACAATAATTTTTATTCTACTTATTTCAATCTGTCATCCATGAGAAAGGGCTTGAATTATCAAGCCCTTTCTCATAAAGATAAAATTCACCAGTTTAACCCGACAGTTAAACCGGAGAGTAGCTGGTGATTAGGAAGCCAAAGCGACTTCGACCATCTGTTGCAATTCACCACTTTGATAGAGTTCGATGAGAATATCTGAGCCCCCAACAAATTCACCATTCACATAAATTTGAGGAATCGTGGGCCAGTTAGAATACTCTTTGATTCCCTGACGAATGTCATAATCGTCCAGAACGTTAACAGTTTCGTAAGGAACGCCCAAAGTGTTGAGAATCTGCACCACATTGTTGGAAAAACCACATTGGGGCATGAGCTTGGTCCCCTTCATGAAAACGGTAATTTTGTTACGGTTTACGATATTGTCAAGTCGCTCTTTGAGTTCTGGAGTGATAGTCATGATGGGTGTTCGTTAAGGTAAGGGATGGATTGTTACTGTGCAAATAAGGGATACCGGAGTACCCAGGGCGCGATCGCCCTATTGATAGCGGGTTGGACAACACAGCCTAGTTAGGAGACGGCCCCCGAGACTTGACTCCAAGCGTTCGGGGTATAAGTCTTCATGGTTAGCGCATGGATCGCCTCTGTGGACATAGCCTCTTGTAGAGAACCATACACCAACTGATGTTGCCGCACTCGGGGTAGTCCTTCAAAGTGGGACGAAACGACGATGACCTGATAGTGATCTCGGGTGCCTGTCAAATCTTCAACCGTCACCTGAGCGTCCGGCAATTGTGCCTCGATCATTGTCTTGACCTGATCCGGGCTAACCATTCTTACTCCTGTCCATACTTTATATTAATAGTCTAATTTAATTTTAGAAGGGCGATCGCCACGGCTCAAGGGAAAAACCGGGGGGAAATTCCCCGGCAGACTTTCCTCGACCCTCGATAACCGATGAAATCCCCGGGACAAACGCCCAGTTTTTGGGCCAAATTAGGGGCTTTTTTGTAGGCAATCTCGCCGATTACTGAACCCCTGAAGAATTTTGGCCCCCTCCTGGATAGGGCGAATCCACAAAACCCAACTCCCACAATTGCTCATAGGCTTTTTTCCCTAACTCTCGCGTGGGTTGCTGAGACCGGATAATCTGAATCAACAAAGGTACCGCCAATGCCGGTTGATTCTGCACCCGATGCACCAGGGCCAATTCGTAGGTCGCCAAATCCCGCATTTCAGCGGTTTCCGCAGCCAGGTTCCGATGGGTTTCCGCCGTGGCGTTATCGATACCCGCAAAACTGGTAAAAAGCTGCTGATAGAAATTAGAAAGCTGATTGAAAATCTCCCGAGAACGTTGCAACTTGCTCACCGCTTGTTCATACTCTTCCGCACTAGCAGATTGTCGAGCTTCTTCCATCAACCGATTAGCCGCCTCCATGCTTAACAGACCCGTCTGTTGCGCTACGGTGCTGGGTTCTTCCGGTGCGGCATCCGGCGCGGCATCCGGGTCGGAACTGCTCGGTTCCTGGATGATTTCCACAAAGCCGATTTCACCTAATAACTGATAAGCTTGACGACCCAGTTCTCGGGTTGGCTGTTGAGAGCCCACAATCTGAATCAGTAAGGGGACCGCGAGATCGGCTTTATTTTGGGCGCTATGAACCAATGCCAACTCGTAACTCGCCTCATCCCGCATTTGGGCAGTTTCTGCAGCCAGGGTGCGATGACTGTTGGCAATCCGGTTATCAATCCCGGTAAAGCTGGTGTAAAGCTGTTGGTGGAAATTGGAAAGTTGATTAAAAATCTCCCGGGACTGTTGCAGTTTGCTCACTGCGGGTTCGTACTCTTGAGCAGCAGCAGATTCTTTGGCTTCTTGGACTAAACGTTGCCCTGCCTCCATGCTCAGTAAGGTGCTATCAGCAGCGAGTCGGCGCAAATCCTCCGGGTCTGACAGTGGGGTAACCGTCTCCGGTTGGGGAATGGATTGCGGAGTCGGCTGCGATGGGGATGTGGCCCCCCGCTCCGTGGGCGTTGGCAGGGTTAGGGTTTCGTTTGGCTGACCGGAGGGCTGTAATCCATCTAATCCATCGGGTTGAGGTCGTTCTTGCGCCCGAATAGGTAGAGGAGACAACAGGGTGAATCCTGCGATCAGGGTTACAGACAATAAACCCGCGCAACTGAGCGGGGGAACTTTTACAGCAGATCCCATAAGGTACCTTTGTGTGTGGGGAGAACACCAGAGCGATAAAAACTTTAGGTATCTTAACATTGCAATGTCCCGGGTTGTGGAAGAAACTGGAAATGGGTAAAATCTCAGGGGCGATTGACCCCAGTAAAGGTGACAAACCCGGTTTCTGCAACAGATTAGTTTCTCTGATGTAGAGATTTTGTCAAGAAACCCGGTTTCTGGTCCCTGTGGGGCCATTTACCTCTGAATTAAAGATTGTACCCAGGTCCTAGGCCCACTCAACTTTAGGGTCCCAGAGGGGCTGGGGGAAAGCAAAGGCCCTGGTGGATAGAGTAAACCTATGTTACTCATTCAGCCGTTATTCTCCGGATTCGGTATAGATTTTTGGGGAATTAGGCCGATCGCCCCACCCCGGGTGATCAGAAATTCTAAATTACGGACAGCGCTGTACACAGAGCGATCGCCTAACGCCCCCCACCGGCAATCTTACTGATTTATCCGTTAGCTAAATGAATAAAACCCATTAGCGAACAGATAAATCAGCGAAGGAATATATCCAATGACTGGTCAAACTTATCGGTCAGATACCTCTCAATCCAATCCAGTCGGAATCGGCGTGTCCGATCAAAGTCTCGGAATTCTCCTGCAACGAGGCGGTGAAGAATTACTCCTCTTAAAACTCAGCGATCGCTTTACAGTCCGCCCCCTAGAACCCAATGCTCCAAAAGATTGGTTCAGCCAAATTCCGGCCACCCATAAACAACTACTACATAACACCCAGTTAGAAGAATTTCTCGTAGAAGAGGCAAACCTAGAACAGGTCATGACAGCGGTGCGAAGCTTGCCGGAAGTCGCCTTTGTTAGCCATGTCTATACAGTGGATAATAATCCGCAAATGCGGGTTTACCTCACCGATGAGGTCACCATTCAATTTGCCAAAACCGTAGACGAAACCCAACGGCAGGCGATCGCCGATACCGTACAACTCGACCTCCATAAACCCGTTTACGGCATCCCCAACACCTTTATTAGTTACGTTCGTCAGACTGCCACAGAAAATCCCATCAAAATTGCCAACCGGCTGATGCGAAAATCCGAGGTTCTCACCGCCGAACCCAACATCGTCATCACCACCCAAAACCACTACCTGCCTCGCTCGCAGTTTTATCATAAACAGTGGTATTTACAGAACAAAGGAGGCCGAGACCTCGCACCGGGTTCCCACATTGAAGCCGAAAAAGCCTGGGATGTGACCCGAGGCATCCGGTCCGTCGTGGTTGCTATCGCCGATGATGCGATCGACCTCAATCACCCGGATTTCCAAGGTCCCGGTAAAGTCGTCGCCCCCAGAGACTTTAAACGCAAAAACTTTTTACCCCTCCCCGAAGGAGATTCCGACAACCACGGCACCGCCTGCGCGGGAGTCGCCGTTGCCGAAGAAAATGGCATTGGTATCGTCGGGGTTGCCCCCGGTTGCGCCCTGATGCCGATCCGAACCACGGGCTATCTGGATGACGAATCCATCGAGCAAGTCTTTGATTGGGCCATAACCAAAGGAGCCTCTGTCATTTCCTGTAGTTGGGGCGCATCTGCGGTCTATTTTCCCCTCTCTCTGCGTCAACGGGCCGCCATTACCCGGGCCGCCACGGAAGGACGCAAAGGCAAGGGCTGTGTGATTGTCTTTGCCGCAGGCAATGCCAATCGTCCCACCAGTGGCACCGTGAACGAGAGTGGTTGGCCCAATAACCTGCTCCAGGGGCTGGTCAAATGGCTGAGTGGGTTTGCAGTCCATCCCGATGTGATTGCCGTGTCTGCTTGCACCAGTCTGGCTAAAAAGGCCGCCTACAGTAACTGGGGTCCCTCCATCTCTCTCTGTGCTCCAAGCAATAATGCACCCCCGGGAATGTGGATTCAAGAAATGGGTGCGGTGAACACTCCCCCAGAAATTAAGGGCTATTTAACGGGTTTGGGCATTTTCACGACCGATCGCATTGGGTCTAATGGTTACGATTCCAGCGATTATACCGGCTATTTCGGCGGGACCTCCAGTGCTTGTCCGGTGGTTGCGGGGGTGGCTGCATTGGTCCTCTCGGTTAATCCTCACTTGACTGCGGCTCAGGTTAAGCAGATTTTGGAGCAAAGTGCGGATAAGATTATGGACCCGGATATCGATATTCAACTCGGCAATCGGTTTGGTACTTAC
This sequence comes from Phormidium pseudopriestleyi FRX01, assembly GCF_017313335.1. GTDB lineage: Bacteria > Cyanobacteriota > Cyanobacteriia > Cyanobacteriales > Laspinemataceae > Laspinema > Laspinema pseudopriestleyi. Next base: position 20,339 of record NZ_JAFLQW010000555.1, read on the forward strand.
GATACTAAGGGTCACTCCCAATGGTTTGGCTATGGGAAGGTGAATGCCTATAATGCGGTCCGACGAGCGCAGCGTCTGTTGACGATGCCGATGCAGGTCACTCGCCAGGTTCAGGTCCTGAACAGCCGTCGGCAGAGCATTCCGGATTTTCAAAGGAATCAATCGAGTTTGTTTCCTTTGAATCTTTTCGGCAGTAGCGATCGCCCGGGATTAGTGAGCGAAATTTCGATTTCCGACCCGAGTCTTGTTGCTGATATCCGGGTGACGGTTGATATCCAACACAGCTATCTCGGGGACTTAGAACTTTATTTAATTGCGCCAAACGGTCATACTGTGCAATTACAAAGCCGGACTTTAGGCAGTCAAACTCGCTTGAATACTACTTACTCGCTTCAAAATACTCCCACCCTCCGCCAGCTTTGCAATCAGTCGGCTAAGGGGTCTTGGAAGTTGTGGGTCACCGATTGTGTTCCCGCAGATACGGGGACGCTGAATAGCTGGGATTTGATTTTGGCAGTTTAGTCCCAGTTGAATCAGAAATTAAGGGGGAGAAGTTCAGTTTTTGGCTGATTCTCTCCCTTTGTGATGAATGCGTGAACTGATGCAGTCTGAAGTCAAGGGAGTACATGAAAGGCACTGATGTCCTGATCATTTGGGGTTACATCGCTCATGGGTAAGTTTTGGGAATCTTTAACATGGCTTTGAGTGATTCAAAGCCAAACTTTTTTGGCAATGATGCCTGGGTTTAAGCCGATCGCGCTTAAACTCTGCTCACAATTGGCAAAATCTGCCAGGAGTCTCAATTGATTTTCTATAAATAGAGGAAAGAATCGGTACTTGTTGATCACTTGTCTGTGATCGCGATCGCTAACTTCCTAGATCGCGATCAATTTCATTTTGCAAATCTATGATGAATATCACCGGAGCTTTATAGTTCCCAGCTTTAACAAAGCTTTATATATTTACTATTGACAAGCCTGATTTATTCACTTAAATTAAAAGTAAGAGCAACAAACCCGCTCGAAAATACAGGATTTTAGGGAGATGTTTACAGTAATGATTGTTCTCACCGCTCTAGGGTAAAACTAGCGCACTATGGTCGCAACAGTTCCAGCCAACTCGGTGAGAATTAACCTGTAAACCCCGTTGCCATAGAATTTTGGGGTGACATTTAGCACAGATTCAGCCAACCTACTCGTTCCACCTATGCCACTGGAGGAACGAGAGCGTTTAGCTTGACCATTTTTGTCCGAACCGACTGGGGTTAAGTTGGCAAATTCATCCCAACTCAACCGTTCCATGCGGCGCAGACTGTACACCAGGAGTAGATCAATGACTTCAGCATTTCTCAATCGTGTTGTCGAACTGACCAACGTAGAGCGAGCACAACAGGGTTTAGCCCCACTCACGTTAAATCCGCAGTTAGCGGCGGCAGCACAAGTCCATAGCGCCAATATGGGAATGCGCGATTTTATGGACCATACCGATCCGGTAGATGGAACCGTTGCAGCCGATCGCGTCACGAGTCAAGGGTACAACTACCAGAATGTTGCTGAAAACCTAGCGGGGGGTCAGCCGACACCAGAGCAAGCGGTCCTGGAGTGGATGAATAGTCCCTCACACCGGGTCAATATCCTCAATCCTACGGTGACTGAAATTGGTGTGGGCTATCATGTTCAGGAAAATGATACTGGGGAAGTCAACTTCTCGCACTATTGGACCCAGGTTTTTGCGACTCCGATGGAAGAGCCTCGCGTGTTTCCCCAAACCCATAGTCCAACCCCACCTCCAACGGACGGAATTACCGTCATTGCTCAACCCTTAGCGCCCAACAGTCAGGGATTTTTTGACCTCACCGCGAATGTCGAGGGAGTTCAACTGGCTCCAGGGGCGCTGAATGGCTACCAATTTGGACTGCGAGCATTAGATGGAGATGATATCATCATCGGTTCGTCTGAGGGGGAAGTCATCAATGGTAATGCAGGTCGCGATCTCATCTATGGGACCGGCGGAAATAACTTCCTACGCGGCGGAAAAGGGGATGACACCCTTTTGGGCGGCACTAACAATGACATCCTCAACGGCAATAATGATAATGATGTTGTCTTTGGCGGGGATGGCAATGATGTTGTCCGGGGAGGTAAAGGCCATGACTATTTATACGGTGAAGGCGGCGATGACGTTTTAATCGGTGATTTTGGCGCGGATGTTCTGAATGGAGGAGCAGGGGCTGATTTGTTCGTCCTGCGTCGCGATACCGTTGTTGGGGTGGTTGACCCGCTACAAGCCGACTATATTACCGATTTTAACCGAGGGGAGGGCGATCG
>NZ_JAFLQW010000210.1 GCF_017313335.1 Phormidium pseudopriestleyi FRX01
AACGACTGAAGTCGTTACTACGAACATGAAGAGAACGACTGAAGTCGTTACTACGAACTTGGGAGTTTATTCGAGGTTTAATTTTGATTGGGGACTATGAATCGTAGAATAGAGAGGATAAAAATAATTAAAAATAGGACTAACCCAATACTACAGGCATAGCCAATTTCTAATTCTTGAAAGGCTTTTTCATATAAATAATAAACGATGGTTTTAGAACTATTTCTCGGTCCGCCTTGGGTCATGATGAAAACTTCTTCAAAAACTTTAGTGGCAGAAATTGAGGAAATGACGGCGACTAAGAGGAGATAGGGTGTCATTAAGGGGACGGTAATATCCCAGTGTTTTCGAGTGCCATCGGACCCGTCTAAGGCGGCTGCTTCGTATAATTCCGGGGAGATAGATTGCAGTCCGGCTAGGTAAATCATCATGTAATATCCCAATCCTTTCCAGATGGTTACTGCCATGACGCTAAACAGGGAAAGTTCGGGAATGGTTAGCCAGGGAATGCCGGAACCGGGTTGGACTAATCCCAGGGTTTGTAGGATTTGATTCAATAATCCATTTTCTGCATATAGCCATTTCCAGGCGATTCCAGCGACGACGATGGAAATAACAACTGGGGTGTAATAGGCGGTTCTAAACCAGTTCATTCCGGGGAGTTTTCCGTTGACGAGGATGGCAATTCCTAGGGGTGCAATGACGAGAATAGGAACGACGCAAGCTAGGTAAAGTAAGGTGTTGCGGAGGGTTTCCCAAAAGATTGGGTCGGTCCAGAGGCGTTGCAGGTTGGCAAGTCCAACCCAGGTGGGGGCTTGGGTGATGTCATATCCATAGCGGGTGAAGCTGAGATAAAAGGCTTGCAATGCGGGCCAAAATACGGTTAATCCTAAGATGAAAAGGGCGGGAAATAGAAAGAAATAAGGGGTAAAGGAAAAGTTGGGTTTGAGGATTTGAAATAGGGAATTTTTCAGCATTTAAGGTGGAATGAGATGAGAGGTTTGAGGGATGGAGTTTGTTTTTATAGAGGAGGCACTATGCGTGGGTGTCGGTTTTCTATTGTTGGGGGATTTTATATTTCAGCTAACATAATATCCTAGGATGGGGTTTGGAGGGGGATTTTGACAATAAAGGTGCTACCTTTGTCGATTTGACTTTCGATTTCGATATGACCTCCATGTAATTCTACACATTTTTTGACGATCGCCAATCCTAACCCCGTTCCTCTAATTGTCCCCACATTTGTAGCTCTTTGAAAAGACTCAAAAAGTTGTTGTAAGTCTTGTTGGGGAATTCCAATTCCTGGGTCTTTAATCCGAAACACCACAACACTTGAGGGGTGATGCGGATTGGTGGTGACGGGTCCGTATTCTATGCTGAGTTCTAGGGTGATTTCGCCGCCTTGGGGGGAGTATTTGATGGCGTTGGAGAATAAATTGTTGAGGATTTGTCGCAAGAGTTGGGAGTCCATGAGGGCGGAAATTTTCTCGGTGTGGACGATTAACTGAATTTGATGCCGATCGCCCGTGGTCACTTTCATCTGTTCCACCACCCTTGTGCAAAAATCCACTAACTCCATCAGATGCGGTTGAAACTCCAAATGTCCACTTTCAGCTTGCCCGACTAAAGTCACATCTTCTATCATTCCTGTCATGTATTCTATTGCAGTTTTAATCCGTTGATAATGTGTCTCTTTCCGGTCTTCCGGCCAGGTATCACTATAAACTTGTAGCAATTCAGCCGATGATAAAATAATGCTCATGGGCGTCCTAAACTCATGAGAAATTGTGGTAATTAATCGACTTTTAAACTCACTTAATTCTGTTTCTATTTCTAATAATCTGCGGATTTCAGCTTCGGCTAATGCCCGTTCTTTAACTTCTGTTTCTAAACGAATTCTCTCTTTTTGTAAAACTTCGGTCGCTTTTTTAGAAGTAATATCTCGAAACACATAAACCGCCCCAATGATTTTATCATTTTCTCCGCCAATGGGGGCGACGGTATCATCAATGGGAATTTTACTGCCATTCTTAGCAATTAAAACTCGTTCATTGGGGGTTTCAACCAAATTTTCTGTGGGAACTTCCTGAGTTCCCAACCGTTGGGCGATCGCCGCTGACATTTCATGGGTAATCCGAAACACTTGCCCAATATCCTTCCCCAAAGCTTCCGCTTGTTTCCATCCCGTTAACGTTTCAGCTACGGGATTGATAAACTGAATCCGTCCGATTTCATCCGTAGCAATCACCGCATCCCCAATAGAACGCAATGTCGTCGCAAACCACTCTTTACTCTGTTTTAATTCCTGTTCGATTTGATGACGATAAATGGCCATATCAATCGTAGACTTTAAACTCCGGGCTTCCAGGGGCTTAATTAAATAGCCAAAAGGAGTGGTGAGCTTTGCCCGTTGTAAGGTGTCTTCATCACTATAAGCAGTCAGATACACCACGGGAATATTAAAGCGATCGCGGATTTGTTCGGCAGCCGTCACCCCATCAATACTGCCCTCCAAATGAATATCCATCAAAACTAAATCCGGCTGCATTTGAGCCGCTGCTTCAATCGCCTCCTCACCGGAAGCAACCGCCACCGGCACCTGATAGCCCAAATCTTCTAAAATTGCTTGGATATCTAAGGCAACAATCCCTTCATCTTCTACGACCAAAATTTTCTCGTTACTCATGTTTCTCCTGAAGGCAGTTGATGATGTTTGGCCGAAAAGACAATCTGAAAGGCAGTCCCGCTACTGTTGTCCAACTCAATGGTTCCTTTGAGTTGTTTCACTAAAGTATTAATCAACTGCATCCCCAAAGAGCGGGTTTTCCGAAAGTCTACCTCACTGGGAAAGCCAACCCCATTGTCCCGAACCCTCATTATAAACTCTCGTTTGCTGTTATCATCCGCCTCTTGGAAAGTGCGATGAAGGGTAATCTCGATCGCACCAGTCCGATTCGGGGGAAATCCATGTTTGAGTGCATTACACACCAGTTCATTCACAATTAAACCGCAAGGGATTGCCGTATCTACACTCAAAAAGATATCATCAATTTGAAGATTCAGGCTAATTCGCTGGGAACTCGCGCCATAAGACCGAAACAAATGGATACATAAAGTTTGAATATATTGAGAAAAATCCACCTGGGCGAGGTCCCGAGACTGATACAGTTTTTCATGAATAAAAGCGATGGATTGAATGCGGTTTTGGCTATCTTGAAATAGAGCCCGGGTTTCTGCATCCTGAATGCTTCTCGATTGGAGGTTAAGCAGGCTCGAAATGACTTGCAAGTTATTTTTCACCCGATGGTGAATTTCCTTGAGGAGGACCTCTTTCTCTTGCAAGGACGCTTTAAGTTGTCCCAGGGCTTTTTTTTGTTCCGTAATATCATACATCGAACCGACAATCTCCAAAGGATTGCCCTCGGCATCGCAAACCAGACGCCGTTCATCGCGCACCCAACGGTAAGTCGAGTTTTGGTGTCTGACTCGATATTCATAAATCTCTTGGGTACGTTCTTGCAGACGAAAGATGTGGGCAAAAAGCCGTTCAGCATCGTCGGGATGGATACACTCAAACCACAAGTTGGGATTATTTAATAATTGCTGCGCCTCATAGCCGAACTGGCGTAGGATATTTTGACTGATGAAGGTCAAAGCATAGTCTCCAGTGGGCTTACAACTATAAATAATCGTGGGATTAGTACATAGCAAATATTCTAGCCGTTCTTGAATCTGGCGCAGAGCTTGTTCCGCTTGTTTGCGCTGGGTGATGTCAAGGACAATAAACCCCACCCCTCGCGCCAGACCATTTTTCAGGGGAACTGGAAAATAGCAAGTTAGCCAGTGATGGAGAACTCCCGGTTGAGAAGGCTTTTCGCTGGAGAGTTCTAAGTTGAGGATTGGGGTCCCGGACCGCAATAATTCTTCCACTAAGGATTGAAATTGGTGGGTGACATCGGGCATGATTTCATTCACGGTTTTACCAATATGTTCTTGGGGGGATAAACCATGAACTTCAGCGAGGGCTTCGTTGACTTGAATAAACTGCATTTGATCATTGACAATTCCCAGTCCGACAGAGACGCTGGAACTGGCTTTAAAAAATGAATTCAGCAGTTGTTCGCGCTCAAAAATTTCCGTTTCTAGGAGCTTGCGATCGCTGATGTCCCGACCTTCGGCAATTAACTGAATCACCCGATCGCCATCATCTCGCACCGGCTTAATCGAAACATCAATGGTCACCCGTTGGTTTTGGGGTCCAAAAATTTCCACCTCATCGCGCCATAACTGTCCCCTCGCTGCCTGGGCGATCGCCCCGCAAAAACGATTGGCCCCTCGAATCGAACAGAACTGACGTTCCTCCCCAGACTCCCCTACCGACTCCCCCCATTGATCCGGATCCGTAGGCTGCCAACAGGGACAGTCCCAAAATGCCCGCCCGATCGGATTCGTCCCTGCTAACCCCCACACTTCTAAAGCCCTCTGGTTCATTTCCAGAATCATCCCCTCGGGACTCAACAAGGCCATAAATTGGAACGTTTGGTTAAAAATGGCGTGAAACCGTTTTTCCGACCGGGCGATCGCCACCGAAGCCTGTTTGCGTTCCGTAATATCCCGCGCCACCCCATCCATGCGGAACCCTTGGCGAGTGGGATCATAAAGTAAATGAGCGCGGTCCTCCAACCACCGCACCTCCCCATCGGGCCTGATAATCCGATACTCTACATCTTGTGACCCCTGCACCAGTAGCGCCTCGAAAAACTGCCGAACGCGATCGCTATCCTCCGGATGGACCACCCCCCGCCACAACTCCAGATTTTCAAAAAACTCCTGGCGCGATCGTCCATAAATTCTCTCAAAAGCCGGATTCAAATACAATAACTCCCGAGTCTGGGCTGAAGCGGACCAAACCACATCATTCAGGGACCCCAAAATGCTCTCCAAGCGCTCCTCACTCTGTCTGAGGGCCGAATCTACCTCCTGACGACGGCCAATCTCCCCTTGCAATTGTCCAATTAACTCTCGCAGTTCAGCCGTTTGCACTTGCACCCGCTGTTCCAAGTCTTGATTAATCTGTTGCAGCGCTGCTTCCGCTTTTTTTCTCACCGTAATATCCCGATCAATTCCCCGATACCCAACTAATTTCCCCATCTCATCAAAAATTGGCACCCCACTGCTTTCTAACACCACCACTGTGCCCTGTTTGTGCAAATTAACACGTTCCTTGCAGCTAAACGGTTCCGGTTGAGTCGCCAGTTGCTCAACCCAGCGCCGTTCTTCCTCCGCCCATTCCGGCAGAATCCAGGCATCTAGCCGTTTCCCGATCGCCTCTGCGGGTTCATACCCTAAAATCTCTGCAATTCTGGGACTACTATAGGTGTATATCCCCCCTGCATCCATCTCCCAGACCCAATCCGTCGTCGTTTCCACTAACTGACGATACCGATCTTCACTCTCCCGTCTTGCCGCTTCTGCCGCTTTGCGACTGGTAATATCGGTGGTAATCCCAGCAATCCGGTACACCTGTCCCTGCTCGTTATAAACCGGAAACCCTCGCGAATGCACCCAACACAGGGTGCCATCGGGCTGCACAATCCGATTTTCCAGTTCCCCTGAAGCCAGAACCTGCTGGGGCCAATTCTCCCAAGTCGGTTGCCCCTCTTCCCAATAAAAACTCTCTTGCAAGATAGTCAGATAATTCCCCCATTCCCCGGCTTCCTTTCTCTCTAATTGCTCTCGGGAAATCCCCCAGACTGTCTCAAAGGCCGGACTCATATAAATCAACTGTTTCAAGTCACTCGAAACCAGCCAAAACACTTGCTCAATGCTTTCTGCAAGCTGACGGAATCTTTCCTCACTAAATTGCAGTAATTTTTGGGCCAATTGCCGATGAAAAATCTCTGCTTGCTGCTGTTCCAATGCCTGTTGTAAAGCGACGGTAGAAAAGGCGATCGCCTCTTGAAATACCGCTTGTAGTCCTGGAGTTTCGCGCTGCTGTCCCTTCTCTATCCCCTTCCCTTGCACCACCTGATTGGCATCAGTTTCAAGACTCCCACTCCATCCCTGTAAAATCTCTGTGGGAGTCACAATCCCAACCAATTCCCGGGTTGGCGTAACAATCACCCAATGCCGGACCCAAGTATCCTGCATTTGATGATGAATCTGTTCGAGGGAATCCTGGGGGTTTCCAAATAACAAGGGTTGACTCATCACCTGGGATGCCGGAGTATTTGCCAAGTCTAATCCCAAGGCATGGTATTGGACGATATCTCGCCGGGTAATAATGCCAATGGGAAATGAGGGATTCAATCGGTTCTCTGGAGTCAATTCCTGGCTGGATACTTGTACCCCACTTTGACAGATCACCACACAACTGCTGCGATGAGTTGCCATCTGTTCAATCACCTCTAAAATGGAAGCCGTCGGGGAAGCAGTGGCGATCGCCAGACTCATTCCTTCCAAGGCGAGTCGGTGTTCCCTAAACTCCCTGGTTTGTAACCCTCGCTGAAGACTCTCATGGGTGACAACGCCGAGTAGTTTTCCTTGACTATCCTGGATTGATAAATACCGAATTTTATGCGTTTCCATATAGGAAAAGAGGGAAAACGGATCGACTGGATCAGTCACTTGGAGCGAGAGGATAGATTGGGTCAGCACTTCGGAAATGGGCCGGGATTTTTCCCAGAGTCCAGCAGCAGCCAAGGTGACTAAATCCCCCTCAGTAAAGAGACCATAGCCTGTTTCCCGGTGATGGGGGAGGGAATGGTCTACGACTAAAACATAGCTCGATCGCGCTCGGTTCATCAGGGCGATCGCGCTTTTTAAGGGGAGATTGGGTGCAACTTTCAACGGGTGGCATTCGATCCTTTGATTCAATCGGAAGTTTCGGCGATCGCTCATCTTCACGAAATTTTGCAAACTGGTTTTTTCTAGCACACCAACGGGTTTTGAAGTCTTCTGCTTCAGGACAGATTGCCTCGGACAGGGGTCCTTTATTACATAAGTATGACTGTGACTGGGTTTTTTATCTACACAGAGGTGCTCAGGAGCAGAAATTTTCTAATAAAAAGAAAGAGGGTTTGGAGACCAAACCCCTACGGTGGTGATGGCAATTGTTTCCATTGACCTATAGAAAGAGGGTTTGGAGACCAAATCCCTACGGTGGTGATGGCAATTGTTTCCATCAATCTGTCTTACCTCTTTACTCCGTGAGATGGCGTACACTTTGAGATTGCCGCTCCAATCGCTTGCCTTCTTGGAGCATTCGTTTAAATTCCTCCGCTTTCACAGGGCGACTGAATAAATAACCCTGAATATTATCGCATTTATTTTCATACAAAACCGCCAATTCTTCCCGGGTTTCCACTCCTTCGGCAATCACTTTTAAATTTAAAGAGTGAGCCATTTGAATAATTGCATTAGTTAGAGCCGCGTTGGTGGCATTTGTATTGATATCCTGAACAAAACATCGGTCTATTTTTAATAAATCAAACGGAAATTGTTGTAAATAGCTTAAGGAAGAATAGCCAGTTCCAAAGTCATCTAAAGAAATTTGAACTCCCATAGATTTTAATTCATTTAATTTAGCAATAGTTACCTCAACATTCTGAACTAAAATACTTTCGGTTAGTTCTAATTCTAAATAACTAGGGTCAAGTCCACTTTCATCTAAAATTCGCACTAACCGCTCGCTCAGATCCACTTGATTAAACTGCCGAAAGGACAGGTTAACCGCCACTCGCACCGGGGGCAAACCCTCAGCTTGCCAGGATTTAGTTTGATTACAGGCGGTTTGGAGTACCCATTCCCCGATGGGAGCAATTAAGCCGGTTTGCTCTGCCAAGGGGATGAATTTAACCGGAGGAATCATTCCTTGTTGAGGATGATGCCACCGGACTAAGGCTTCCGCTCCCACTATTTTTCCATTTTCCAGCCCGACAATCGGCTGATAATACAGTTCCAATTCTTGTCTTTCTACGGCATAGCGCAGACTCGTTTCCAGGGTGAGGTCATCGAGAAATTCGCTTTGCAAGGTGGGGGTATAAGATTGATATTGATTGCCGCCCAGTTGTTTGGCATAAGACATCGCCACCCCAGCATATTTCATCAATTGGTCCACGTCTTCCCCGTCCTGGGGATAAATGCTAATGCCAATGCTGGCGGTGATAAAGATTTCCCGGTTCTCTAAGCAGAAGGGTTGGGTTAATCGGTCTAGGATCGGTTGGGCGATCGCCTCTGGCATCGGTTTGGGACTGGACGAGGAATCATCCCGAGGGTCTGAGAGAGTCGGGCGATCGCCCTTGTCAGAACCCGATGCCAAGACGATCGCAAATTGGTCCGTATGCAGTCGCGCTAGAATATCCCCCGGGCGGACACATTGGCTTAATCTCTGGGCAACTTCCATCAGCAGGCGATCGCCAAAGTCATGGCCGAGGTTCTGATTAATCCGCTTAAATCGGTCTAACCCAATGGATAAAATCGCGATCCAGCCGCCTTTTTGATGGGTGCGATCGCGCAAGGGTTCAAACTGCTCTCGGACTAACAGTTGATTCGGCAAATTAGTTAAGTGATCATAATAGATTAATTCAGAGCGCTCAGGGGGCAGGTCCGGCACTGAGGCGACTGCACGGCTCTGTTCCCTAGCGTAACCCTGATATAACGTATCATGTTTAATCAGCCTCGCCTCGATCGCCCCTAACAACTCTTTGCGCCGAAACGGTTTCGTCAAATAGTCGTCCGCCCCCAAATTCATCCCTTGGCGGATGTCCGTTTTATCCCCTTTTGCCGTTAAAAAAATAAACGGAATCGTTGCCGTTACAGGATTATTCCGCAGGGCCTCCAGTACCCCATAGCCATCCAGTTCGGGCATCATCACATCGCACAAAATCAGGTCAGGAAGGTGTTCCTCTGCCAATTGGACGCCGATGCCCCCATTGCACGCTCCAATCACCCTGAAATCCACCGTATCCAGAATTTCGAGAATGTTTTTACGGACTAACTCTTCGTTCTCAATCACTAAAATTTTTTTCATAACCAATTCAGTAGAGCTTTAACATCCTATATTTTGGGAGAGTCTAAGTTTGCTATCCAGTGGTTAGAGCTTGGGACAATACCGATCATTTTGGTGATTAGATTTTCTCAGATTTTGGCGCTTCATTCACCCTTTGAGATAATTTAGTCCTGATGGCTCCCTCTGCATCAAAGTCACTAGCGTTTATTCGGTGGGTTTTCCCAATTGCCTCCCAATAGGTTAAACTTCCGTAACAGAGTAAAATTATCTGCAGTCAACAAATCTTGCAACTCCGAGACTTGATTAATCAAGTGAATTTCCCGCTCAAATTCTTCCTGTAAAATCTCCAGATACCGTTCTGTAGAGGTTCCCTGGGGAGTATTCTTCAGCATATGAATCGCCAAATTAATCTTAGAAAGCGGATTTCTTAGATCTTCGACTAATTTCTTCAACAGGCCATCTTTGGTCTGGCTGAGTTCTTCTAGCTCATACATTTTAGCCTGCAATCCTTCCGCTCTCTGCCGCTCCGTTGCATACTGCTGCATCACCGCCGCTTGTTTATTTAGCCTAGTATTAATAGCTTCTAACAAATCTTTCCGGCGGAACGGTTTGGTGATATAATCATCCGCTCCTAAATTCATGCCTTGGCGCAAATCTGCATGATCGGCTTTGGCAGTCAGAAAAATAAATGGAATCGTTGCAGTCAGCGGTGACTCTCGCAATTGACTTAACACCCCATACCCATCCAGTCCAGGCATCATCACATCGCATAGAATCAAATGGGGGAGATGTTTCTGAGCTTGGGCGATCCCTGCGAGTCCATTTTCAGCCCCAATGACCTTAAATCCTCCCCCTTCAAGGATTTCCAAGATATTGGTCAAGACGGCTTGTTCATCTTCAATCACCAAAATTGTTTTCATCAGTTACGCTCCCGTTACTTATCTGGCTTTAAATATAATTTAACTCGGGCGGTTTTATCCCTTAAAGTAAACTTAATTGTTTTTTGATTTGATTTATTGAATCACCCCGGGATTGGCAATTGCTTTTTGCTAAATCAAGGGTAAAGTTTCTGGACCGGCCTTAAAGGTTGGCAGGGGTGACCCGAAAATACAGGGATTGGTCCGTCGTCAGTCCGATCGCTGTTGACCCGGGGCGATCGCCCCATTGCGACGGGGGTCACCGGCTGCCTCTATCTCCCCATCCCCTCTCATTCTAACCCCATTCACTCCCCCAAAAAACATATTTTTTTCTACCCATTTAATCACATCTTGGGTCTGCTTCGGCATCAGATTGGATAAAGATTCCAGTTCCTTTGTGTCAAACCCCGGTTCCAGATGAAACACCCCATTTTCCCAATGAACCCGAGGAGATTCAATCGCCGTTGCCAGATCCAGATTAAAATCAATCACATTACAAATCACTTGTAAAATAGCCGTTCTAATCCGATTAGACCCCCCCGAACCCAGAACAATTTCAGGACGATTCTCTTTCAAAACCATCGTCGGGGCCATCATCGAAGAAAGACGTTGATTTTCCGGCCATTGATGAAATCCATTGGGGTTTAAATCTGCTTCTCCCAGCATATTATTCACCATAATTCCCGTTCCCGGAATGATGTAGGAAGACCCTTCTCCATTGGAAGTCGTCACACTGGCCGCATTCCCTTCGCGATCCATAATACTAATATGAGTCGTACTCCCCAATCGATTACAATCCGACT
>NZ_JAFLQW010000522.1 GCF_017313335.1 Phormidium pseudopriestleyi FRX01
AGATGACAGGGCAGGGAACTAGCTTCGCATCTCCTTGGTGTCGTGACTCAAAAAACGTAGTCAGTTAAGACGATAGCTGGTCAGAATAGGCTTGCGGGATTTCTCTTACAAGCCCCTAGCTTCAGCTATGGGGTTCCTGACTATGAGGGCGCGAGTGACGGATCCATTTTCAACTCTTGTCGGGTATTATACCCGATTATCCGCAGATGCCCTGCCAATCTCGGATTAAATCCTTCCTCTCATAGAGGGGGTAGAGGCTTTATTGTTAGGGAGGATGAGGGAGATGGGGTGGATGGGGTGGATAGGGTAGATGGGGTGGATAGATAAGATTGGGGAGGTTTTTCGTAGTAACGACTTCAGTCGTTCTCCTCTTTTGTTCGTAGTAACGACTAACGCCCTCATATCAGGCTCATCCTCCAGTTCCGAAGCAGGCGCTAGACCCTCGGATTGCTCGTGTGATGGCGTAAGCCATCACACGAGAGCAACGACTGAAGTCGTTACTACGAACATCTCCCCCGATCTCCCCCATCTCCCTAACAAACACATGACAAGAAAAATGGACATTATTTTGTGTCATACCACAGCAGATTTCGATACCTTGGGGGCTGCGGTGGGACTAACAAGGTTGTCGCCGGGAAGTCGAATTGTCCTGACTGGGGGTTCTCATCCCGGAGTCAGGCAGTTTTTGGCGTTACATCGCGATGAGTATCCCTTGATTGAACGGCGATCGGTTAATCCCGATCGCATTCGTTCCGTGACAGTGGTGGATACCCAACAGCGCGATCGCCTGGGTAAAGCAGCAGAATGGTTAGATTTGCCAGTCCCCATTTCAGTTTGGGATCATCACACTGATGCACCCAACGATATTGGGGCTACGGATACTCATATTGAAGCCATAGGAGCCACAACCACAGCCATTGTGGAACAGCTTCGCCTGAGATTAGACCCTGATCCGAACGGGCCAGTCTTGAATGTGGCGGAAGCAACAGTCATGGCCCTGGGCATTCATGTAGATACCGGGTCCCTAACCTTTGACCATACAACCCCACGGGATGCGATCGCCTTAGCCTGGTTAATGGAGCAAGGCGCTTCCTTATCCGTGGTTGCCGAATATATCGAACCGGGATTATCTCCCCGACTCCAGGACCTGCTCACCACCGCATTAGACACCCTTCGCACCGAAACGATCCAGGGTCATCCCGTTTCTACAGTGCTCTTGGAAACCCCCGAATATATCGCGGGTTTATCCAGTGTTGCCGCGCAAATCATGGAGATTACCGACACAGAAGCCCTGCTGTTGGGGAATCGCTATCCAATTAAAGGCTCTGATGAACATCGGCTGGTTGTGATTGGGCGATCGCGCATTTCCGGGACCAATCTGCAAACCTTATTGACTCCTTGGGGGGGTGGGGGACATCCCCGTGCCAGTTCCGTCAGTTTGCGCCTCACGGACTCGACAGTTACCTTCCAGGAAATCCTCGAAGAATTTAAAAAGCAGATTCCTCATCAACCTGTCGCCCGAGAATTGATGTCCTCCCCAGTCCGGACCATTCGACCCGAGACAACCATACATGAAGCCCAGCGGATTCTCTTGCGCTACGGGCATTCTGGGTTATCCGTAGTCAATGAAGGGGGAACCCTGGTGGGGGTAATTTGTCGCAGGGACTTGGATATTGCCCTGCATCATGGATTGGGTCATGCGCCGGTGAAAGGGTACATGAGTAGCAAGGTTAGAACGATCGCCCCGGATACGCCATTACCGCAGATTGAGGACTTGATGGTTACCTTTGATATCGGGCGATTGCCGGTGTTGTCTGAGGGTTCATTACAAGGGATTGTCACCCGCACCGATGTGTTGCGACAACTGCACCAGGATAGTGCGATCGGCTCTCAGAGCAATTTAACCAGTGGAAGTCCGCCCTATTGTCCCTTACCTCGGGAAGTCGCCTCTCTCCTAGGCGATCGCCTCGCGCCGCAACTGGTAAATCTCCTCAACCGTGCGGCCCAACTTGCGGAAGAACGGGGTTGGCATCTTTATCTAGTCGGTGGAGCAGTGCGGGACATCCTCTGGGCAACCTATCACCAAGAGGGGAGTTCGGGGTTTAAATTATTAGGAAAAGAGGAGAGCCGGAAAGAACCTGAAGGCGATCGCCCACCCCTGCTGCTGACAGATATTGATTTAGTTGTGGATGGGTTTGATTCCCGTGCCGATGATGCTGCCGGAGTAGAACTGGCTGAACATCTCCAAAAACTTTATCCCACCGCTCGCTTAGACATTCACGGCCAATTCCAAACCGCTGCCTTGTTGTGGCATAAAGACCCGGATTTAGACTCCTTGTGGGTTGATATTGCCACAGCCAGGACGGAATTTTATCCCTATCCGGCAGCGAATCCAGAAGTTGAAGCCTCCTCCATTCGTCAAGACCTCTACCGGAGAGATTTCACCCTGAATGCTCTGGCTGTGAGGCTAACCGGGCCCAATCGTCGGGGAGAAATTTTAGATTTTTTTGGGGGATGGTTGGATTTGCAGGCAGGACAGATTCGGGTATTACACGCGAACAGCTTTATTGAGGACCCGACGCGGATTTATCGGGCGGTGAGGTTTGCCGTGCGGTTGGGATTTGAGATTGAACCTCAGACTCAAGGGTATATTCGGTTGGCGATGGAGAGTGGGGTTTATTTGCGATCGCCTGAGTTAACTCGTCGCGTGCCCGCATTGGAAACCAGGCTGAAAAACGAACTGAAATATATTTTACAAGCCCCTTATTGGCAACGGGCTTTGCAGTTATTAGACAGCTTTGATGCGTTACGCTGCATCCATCCGAGCTTAAAATTAGACCGGGATTTATGGCAGCAATTGCGATCGGTCGATCGCTGGATTCGTCAAATTCAGGGTACGGTAAATGCAGCAGAATCGCCCCTCAAGACCCTTCCAGAATCCTGGCAGATTCGCTTAGAACTGCTGATTGCTCATTTAGAGCCGCAATGGAGGGCGCAGGTGGCCCAAAATTTGCAAATGAGTAGCGAGAGTATGGAGCGTTTAGAACAGTTGGCAACTTCGGCGATCGCAGTCATGCCTGTGAGGGAAATTTCCCGACCGAGTGAGGTCGTTCGATTGTTAAGCCGTTATGATCTGCCGATGTTGATGGCGATCGCCGTGATCAGTCCAAAAGCACTAAGGCGGCGAATTTGGCAATATATCCATCACTGGATGAATGTCAAACCCTTACTCAACGGCAACGACCTTAAAGCCCTCGGTTACAAGCCCGGACCCCAGTTTAAGACCATTTTAGA
>NZ_JAFLQW010000492.1 GCF_017313335.1 Phormidium pseudopriestleyi FRX01
ACAGTTAAGGACTACCCACAACAGTTAAGGACTACCCAGAACCGTTCAGGACAATAAGAATTAAGGACAATTATGACACAAACGACGGAAAGTATCAACCCATATACCCTAGATTATGGAAATTTACCCGCAAATGTAGTAGAAGCGGCAGAGGCGGTGGTATCCCGGATCCGCGATCGCATCAAAACCGGGACCATTCAGCAGATTGAGAACGGGTGCGATTTGCTCGCAACGAGGCAGCGTTTGGGAAAAGACCTATTTAAAGTCTGGCTCGATCGCTATTTTGACGGGTCGGAATATCTCGCTAGAAACTTAATCAAGGTGGCGGAATTGGTGCAGCGGATTCCCCACCGGATTGACCAGATGGCGGGATGGAGTATTTCAGCCTTAGCGGCCCTGAGTGGGGGGTCCGATCGCCTTGCGGAAAAGATTTTAACGGACGGCGATCGCCCCAGTGCCACGATGATTAGACAACGGGTCCGCACGGAACGCACCGGCAAACCGGCGATCGCCCGCAAACCAACCCCCAAAAGGTTTAGCCAAGAAGAGGTAGACCGGAAAATCGCGGAGGCGATCGCCCAAAAGGACCAAGAACTGGCCACCTTACGAATTCAGTTAGAGCAAGAACTCCAGGACCGAGTACAGGCGGAATTTCGCAAGGCGCGGGATGCGGGATTGCTGGCCGCGAAAACGGAAGTCGCAGCAGCGCAGGAAGTGCGGGAAGAACTCGTGACTAAAAATGCCGAACTTGCTGACGAATTGGAACAAAAACAGGCAGAACTAGCAGGAATTGCTCAGTTGCATGGGGAGAATCAACTCAAGGATGAACGAATTGCGGATTTAGAGGCTGCCTTAGAACAGTCTAGACAAGAAAGCTGGGAAAATACCTTTAATGAGGAAGCTGCCAAGGTGGTGAATGCGGACTTAGAAAAAGCCTATCAGCCTTTGGTGGAAAAGTTGGACCGGATGACCCAAAAGGTGGCCCAGCAAGAGGAGGAACTCCAGCGCTATCGTCAAGGGGGAATCCAGGCAGAGGAATCGCAAGTGGCTGAGGAAACCGGGGCGATCGCCTCGGACTTTGGTCAGTTGGCGGAGACTCTGGAATTGCCGGGATGGAGTGGTCGCGGTTACCGGGCTTCCGATGGGATGCTTTACACTAATTTAGTCTCGGCTATCTCTCATTTTATTCAGGATTTTGAAGGGAATTCTTCCTCTAATTCTCGCCATTTTTAAAGGGTTAGTTTTAGATGGGTTTTAGAGAATGGGAGCATCTTGCTCTACTTGAGTAGTCGGGAGCAAGATGCTCCCACTCCTCAATTCTAGGGTCCGACTGCTGGGAAACGACCTATATAGAGCGCGTCTCAGGGAACTCCAAAAAATAAAATAGCAATTGTAGGGTGGGCATTGCCCACCCTACAGCTATGTGGGCAATGCCCACCCTACTCCTTTAAAAACTGAATAGGAATGATTTATTTTTTGGAATACCCTAAATGATTTTGCGAATGGACGTCGGCGGCCCCCAACCCCTCTCCCAAGACGGGAGAGGGGACGGGGGTGAGGTGTCAAACTGCTGCAAGACTGGCTATATAGCGCGTCTAAATTATTCTGGCATAGAAATAGCGAGCAAGATGCTCGCACTCCAAGGTTAGGAAGCATGGAGCGATTGTCAAATTCATTTAGGGTCGCTATAGCGCGTCTAAATGAATTTGACATAAAGAAAGCGAGCAAGATGTTTGTGCGTTCCGCACTTGCGGCGCCAACGCACTCCTAGGGTCTCGGGCTTGGATCCATTGTCAAAATGATTTAGGGTCGCTATATATAGCATTCCTAAATGATTTATGCCCTCTCTTGCACCCCTCTCCCCCTTTGGGCCGCCTTATGTTGGGGGTGAGGGCATTCCACAACGGATTTAGGAATTCCCTATAGAGAGTTTAATTTGTCGATCGCCCTGATTAAAGAGCAGTTGCATCGGCTAATCGTTGCAGAGAGAGGGTTGCTGCTTCAGAAACTTGGAAATGACTATCTTTTGCCATGTATTTGAGGGCGGATATGCTTTTTTCACTGGGGAGATGTCCGAGGGCTTCGGCGAGGCGCTGACGCACCAGCCAATCCTTGGACTGGACGAAATGCAAGAGGCGATCGACGGCTTCAATACATTTAATTTCCCCAAGGGCGGCGATCGCCGCTTGTTGCAAGACGATTTCCTCGCTATCCAAGGCATTGAGCAACACATCCTGCGCCCGAAGGTCCTTGAGATTTCCCAGGGAGACTGCTGCACTAAAGCGAACCAGCCAATCGGTATCCTCATAGAAGGCGCGCACCAGGGGTTCAAAGGCTCTTTCGTCTTCGAGATATCCCAAGGCCCCGGCTGCACCGGCACGAATGCTGTAATCCGGTTCGCCTTCGAGGATTTTTACCAGAATGGGAAAGGATTGTGCAGTTGCTTTAATGCCCAAGGCAAAGACGGCCATCGATCGCACTTGCAGGTTCTCATCATTGAGGAGTTTTTCGATAAAGGGGAAGGCATCCGCTGCCGGGACATTCCGCAAGGAAGCCAAGCCTACCATGCGATCGGCGGAATTTTCACTGTCTAACTTGACGGCTATTTCTTCTAAACTTAACAGGGACATAGATTCAGGAAATTTACAAAAGTTTACATTCACTTTTTTATTATAGAGCGAGGACCGAATGCTCGGGAGAAAATCGGCCCTCTTCAGGGAGGGATTTCCGAACCGGCGATCGCCACCTCACTGGTTTATTCGGCATCCTTGACAGAACCCTGATGCTTCCGTTCATAAAGCTGCAATAAAATCGATGCATGAACTTCCCGAGAGAGGGGATAAAAATAAACCAAAATTAAACCCCCGATTAAAAACAGGGTCGGTAGAGGCCCGATTACCATGCGAATGGCAAACAAAGCCGACTCCGGTTGTTCGCGAATCGTGGTACTCCCCTCGGATGCCAGAAACCCTGACCAGTTGAGAGTTTGTCCTACGAAGAAAATCCCCAAACCTAAGCCGAGCTTTTGTAAAAAGACCATACAGGAATAGAAGATGCCTTCCCGACGCTGGCCGGTATTTAATTCATCTAAATCAATCACATCGGTGAGCATGGACCAAGGAATCAGATAAGCCGTTGCCACTCCCACACCAGCTAGGGCGGCGAGAAAGAACATAAAATCCGTGCGATCGCGAGGTAAAAAAAACAGTCCAACCTGAGCCGTAATCCAAAAACCCATGCTGATAAAATAAACAGCTTTCCTCCCCCAAAGTTTGCTAAGGGCGCTCCAGACAAATAACATAATCATCGCCACAATTTGGACAATTAAGGCTACTTCAAAAAATGAATCTCGCCGCATCCAACTCACGACAAAATAGGGAATAACTGCAGTGGTTAATTGCAAAGCTAACCAAGAAAACAGATAAATCCCAATCACAAACTGAAACGGACGATTGCTCAGGGCAATTTTAAATTGAGAAATTAGGGATAAACTGGTGGGTTCTGATGGGGTTTGATACCGTTCCTGGACTCCGAAGATGCACCAATAGAGGGAAAGCATGGAAAGAAGCGCACAAATGCCGCCTAGGATGACATACCTCGCGCTCTCGTCAGGAATTAGTTGAGTCAAGACCACACCCAAAATGAGAGCTAAGATACTCCCACCAATGGAGAAGGCAAACCGAAAGCTGTTGAGACTGGTGCGTTCGTCGTAGTCATGAGTGAGTTCGGGCGTGAGGGCTGTATAAGGGAGATTAACTGCGGTGTAAGCGGTTTGGAAAAAGATACTCACTAGGATGTAATAGGCAAACAGCGCCCACTTATTCACGTCGGGGTCGGCACTGAAGTGAGGGACTAACCAATAAAGGAAAAAAGACAGACCAAAGGGCAAGGAGCCAAAGAGCATCCACGATCGCCGGCGTCCCCAGCGAGACCGAGTGCGATCGCTCAACATCCCAATCACCGGGTCATTGATAGCATCCCAGACTTTACCAAACATCAGGACCGTTGCTGCCAATCCGGTGTCTAAACCCGCAACCTCAGTTAAAAAAAACAGGAGGGTAAACGAGATTAAAATTGTGGTGATTCCAGCCCCCATATCTCCAGCGCCATAAGCGAGTTTTGTGGATAAACTAAGTTTTTCGGGCTGGGATAGGTCAGAAGTGGGATCGTTAGGGGACGAGTGATTCATTGACTTGGTTTTTTCCGGGGAAAGAGCGTGGCAGGATTACCGCAATTACTGGAGGAGGACAACAAGCGCCCGTGAAGATACAAATTTCAGCGGCGCTTTTCTGTATTGTGGCATACGATACAGCTCGTAAATTTTATGCTATCGTTGTCTATTACCTTTATTCTTGATTCCTGTTGCTACTGTTGGAAAAATTGCCTTCATGCGTGACCTTCATATCGGTTGGTCCGAGTACCACCAAAAAATAGAGCAGCTTGTGGTCCAAATTTATCAGTCAAATTGGCATTTTGACCAGATCGTTTGCATTGCCAAAGGCGGACTGCGGGTTGGGGATATCCTTGCCCGGATTTACGATCGCCCTTTAGGAATTTTATCCACCGCCTCTTATGAGGGTGCTAACGGCCAGCACCGAGGATCCTTAAAGATTGCCCGCCACTTAACGGCGATCGGCGATACCCTCGGCCCTCATGTCTTATTGGTAGATGACCTGGTAGATACGGGAATTTCTCTAAAAGAAACCAAACATTGGCTGAATTGCCACTATGAAAATCAGATTCAGGAGATTCGCACCGCAGTCCTCTGGTATAAAGCTTGTTCGGATATTCAACCGGATTATTATGTGGATTACCTGACGGATAATCCCTGGATTCATCAACCGTTTGAAGGGTATGAACAAATCACCCCGGAGCAACTCGCTCAGAGTTATCAAACCGTGGCAAGTTAATCTACAATCACGAATTTAGGGCGGAAATTTTCCGGGAATTTGGCTGAGGCATTCCCTTGAATTGTAGGGTCAATTCGTATTTTCAACCCTACAGTTAGGGAGAGTTGGTTTTAGCTTAAACCGTGGGAATTCCAAACATTAAAACCCATAAGGGTAGGGTGACTAATAAGCAAACGGAACCGAGTCCCAAGGCAGTCACGGCTAAATCGCGATCGAGATTGTAGGTTTCTGCGAGGACTAGGGTGGCAAAGGCTGGAGGCATTGCCATTTGTAAGACTAGAATCAGCAGTGCAGGGCGATCGAGTCCCCAGAAAGACAGGATGATGCCGAGGAATAATGGCACAATGAGCATTTTAATCACGAGACTCACCGAGGCGGGTTTGAGACTACGCCAGGAATGTAATTGGCTCAGTCTCATGCCACAGAGAATCAGAGACAAGGCGATCGCACTCCAAGCAAACCGTTGTAAACTGTTTTCCAATAACGGCGGTAGGGGAATATCTCGCACCAATAACCCCAACCCTAAACTCCACAGGGTGGGATTGTAAACGATTGCATGGATAAACTGTTTGTAACTTTTCGACCCCTCTCCAAACCGCGCCGCTAATATGGCACCTAAGCCATAAGCGCCGATTACCGTACCTAACAAATCATAAAATAGCGCCCAGGCAAAATATTGTTCTCCCACTAATGCCAAGGTGACAGGATAGCCAATAAAGCCGGTATTACCGACCATTGCCGAGAGGACAAAACTGCCTTGAGTGGGTAGATGGGACCATTGGGATGATTGCGCCGTCTCTAGGGAATTAGAACCGGGATTGGTTTTACTCCTGAGCCAGATCCAGCTAAGTCCGGCTCCAAGTAGAATTGCCACCCAGGCGATCGCCGGTGCTAACCATATAGAACCCGACAAATCTGAGCGGCGCACGAAGGCGATGACCCCCACGGGAACGCCAATCCAAAACAGAAATTTACCGATATAGACTGGGATTTTAGGAGGCAGCAGCCGACCTAGAATAAAGCCCAATAACGCTAATCCCCCGAGTTGGAGGTACAGTTTTAGGATGTGAATTCCCAGAACGAGCATAATAATTTAAGGGAGGATTAGTTTTCATTGAGTTGGGGGTTATTCCCGGATTCAAACGAGTGTTTTAAATTCGTCTCAATGGGCGGGATAACAGTGCCGTAGCACGTCCCAATTCAAACGCTACAATCACGACTCTCAACGGTGAAA
Organism: Phormidium pseudopriestleyi FRX01; assembly: GCF_017313335.1. Taxonomy (GTDB): domain Bacteria; phylum Cyanobacteriota; class Cyanobacteriia; order Cyanobacteriales; family Laspinemataceae; genus Laspinema; species Laspinema pseudopriestleyi. Next base: position 6,145 of record NZ_JAFLQW010000492.1, read on the forward strand.
TTAAGAGCATAATGATGGAGCAATTTGTGATTAATCTTGCCATAGAACTGAGGGTTCAGTCCGTAGCACTTGACTCTAAATGGGGGAAATTTTTTCAATAAGTTTTGTAAGCTTTAAAATAAAGCTAGGGATTGAGGGGGTTGAGGGCGATCGCCTCTGAGGTCCAGGGCCTAACTCGGGAACCTCCTGAAGAAGCCGATGCATAAACCGGCTGACTCATCTAAGTCGGTCCCGATCTACAAGGATTCGGTAGAATGCTTTTTAACTCCGTAGGGGAGAGGGAAGCTTAACCCATGAAGGGATCGGATCCTCCATCCAAAGATCCATCACTGCTTCCCCATCCGTTCATTATCATAGTTTAGGCAATCCGAGTCAATCTTTAGGAGTCGAGTCATTGAATAAGGCAACTGTGTCGGGACAAGCGTCGAAAACCTCGACATTTACGGGGGAGGACATTCCTCAAGCGGTTAGAGATACCTCCGAGAACGTTTCTGCTGTTCAGGGGTCCAAATCGGTCAAATGGATTGTAATTGCTGTGATTGCTGGGACAGTCGCCCTAGTCGCCGGGGTCCTGGTGGCATGGCAAGGGGGAATGCTGGGACTCCTGAATAACTCGGAGGTGGCTCAAACTGAGCAAACTGACGCCCAGGACCCTAATGCCACTACGGACCCAAATGCCACGACAACAGAGACGTTACTGGGTCACTTACCCTATCAAGAAGCCCCTCCCGAAGACCTTCAGCCGATTTCCAGTGATGGTAGGCTCCTGATGCGCCAAGGAGCAGCTAGAGCGTTTTTGGAGATGAAAGAGGCGGCGCGATCGCAAGGAGTCTATCTCGTGCCAATTTCGGGATTTCGCAGCGAGGAAGACCAGAAATATTTGTTTTTCGAGGTAAAAGCGCAACGGGGACAGGTGGCAATGGAACGCGCCGAAGTTAGCGCACCTCCAGGGTACAGCGAACACCATACCGGGTATGCGGTCGATATTGGAGATGCCAATATTCCCGCAACGGATTTGAGTCCGAACTTTGAAAATACCCCCGCCTTCCAATGGATGAAAGAGAATGCGGCCTATTATAGTTTTGAGCTATCCTTTCGGAAAGGAAATACTCAAGGAGTGAGTTATGAACCCTGGCATTGGAGATTTGTCGGCGATCGCGACAGTCTGGAAACCTTTTATAAAGCCCGAACCCAGGAAGTCGAAGAGACTCAACCCTAACTGAATTTTCCGTTGCTTTCATGCTCCTGAACTGTTGCTCCTCCCCATCTTGACCCCTAAATCATGAGTCAAACAGCGCTTAATCTGGTTGCAATTTCGGTTTTTTTGATGACCTTTTCGGTATTGCTCGGACCTATCCTAGAGCTATCTCCTCTAATTGGGGCGATCGCCACCGCCAGTCTATTAGGATTTTTTACCCTAGATACTCTCGGTTGGCAAGGAAAAGGTGCTAACCTCATCGTTGATGTCTTTGCCGGAATGTCCGAAGATCACCGATCGCGAGTTGTGCGTCATGAAGCCGGACATTTTTTAGTTGCCTACTTATTAGGAATTCCCATCACCAGCTATGCCTTAAATGCCTGGGAAGCCTTTAAACAAGGCCAATCCGCTGGCGGTGGGGTACAATTTGACGATCAAGAACTCCTCACAGAACTCCAACAAGGCAGTCTTTCTGCCCAATTATTTGACCGATACTGCATCGTCTGGATGGCAGGCATTGCCGCTGAAACCTTAACCGGCGATCGAGCCGAAGGTGGTGCAGAAGATAGAACAAAATTAAAAGCAATTTTGGCTCAAAACCGCAAATCTGCCACCGATGCTCAACTCAAGGAACGGTGGGCAATTTTGCAAGCCAAAACCCTTATAGAATCCCATTTAGATGCCTATCAAGCCTTAGTCACCGCAATGGAACAGCGATTAGCAGTGAGTGAGTGTTATCAAATTTTAGGCAATCATATTCCAATCAAAGCAGAATAAAATGAAGCTATTTAATTCTAATTAACGGATAAACAAATCATAAGACCTCATGGTATGCGGGAAACTCAGTCACTTTAGTGCTGAGAGAGCAATTGTAGGGTGGGCACTGCCCACCGAAAGGAGTAAGGTGGGCAGTGCCCACCCTACTACGAACTTCGGAAAATTTATCCTTATTCCTCCTCTGGTTCTTCCTGTTCATCGGAGTCTAACTCTTCCCCTTCCGGGTTCACTTCATCCTCATCAGAATCTAACTTTTCCCCTTCAGTTTCTTCAATTTCAACCTCCTCCAATTCAATATCTAGCTTGACTAAATCTTCCTCAGAAAGTTCTTCTCTGAGCAATTGAGCCACACGTTGACGCATTTCTTGATGTCTTTCTACCCCTTCATAGGCAAACCGATTATAACCCCCTCGTTCAATCAGGGTTTCGAGATCGGCAATCCGTTCTTTTGTGGGGGGATGAGAGGACATGAATTTCCAAAAGGAACTTCCTTCGCCATATTGTTCTTTGAGTTTCACCATCAAATTTCGCAATCCATCGGCAGAATAACCGGCAGAAGTGAGTAATCTTGTGCCGAGTACATCGGCTTGTTGTTCCATATCCCGGCTATAGTCAAGCACTAAGAGATTGGCTAATGTGCCACCGAAGGGTATATACCTTGCCATGTTGCCGATTAAATTGCCATGAGTCACCATTTGAAAGCCGTGAGACAGGACTGCATGAGCGAGTTCGTGGGTGATTAATCCGGCTAATTCGGCTTCGGTATCACTGTGGAGAATGGCACCGGCATTGACGAAGATTTTACCTCCGGGGAGGGCAAAGGCGTTGAGATTTTTATCTTTAATGACATAAAATTCATACTCAAAATCATCTCGTCCCGATAGTTTGGAGAGTCTTTCTCCAAGTTCTTGGACGTAGGCGACAACTTCTTCATCTTCGACCATTTCTAACTCTTCGACGGCTTGATTGGCGATACTTCTGCCGATCGCCGATTCTCCTCGGGCTAACATGACTAAGGTTTCAACCGCAGACAATGCACCGAGAGGATTGCCCGTTAAGGCAACACCGATCGCACCTGTTACGACATTTCCGATCGCATTTCCCGCGATCTGTTTCCGAATGTATCCGCGAAATTTACCAAAGTTGTCTTCGGCTAAATTGGCAAATTCTTCAGCATCGGGATGATCGGGGTTGAGAATGGCAAATTGGCGGGCGGCGATGGATGCTTCTAGCCATTGTTCCGTGGCAGCAAGGGCGGCAATTTTCACCCGCAACAATTCAGGATTATTGGGATAAAAAGTAGTGGCTCTTTCTAAGACTTCGACGGCTTTTTCCGGTTGTTCGTAGGCGGTGTAAGCTTCGGCGAGTAATAAATGTCCCGGTAGAAATTCCGGTGAAGCTTCCACGAGGAATTCTAGGGGAACGAAGATCCGAGATTCTAGTTGATTTTCCCATCCCGCTTGTGCTTCGCGCCAGTACACCCCAGAGGCAGGAGACAGTTGTTCAGAATCGGTGATGGGTTCGGGGAGGGTGGAAATTGCCGCTTGCTTGCCATTGGCGGAAAAGGGCGGTTTCACTTCCTGATAAATAGCCTCTGCCGCAGCAATATCTCCGGCGACAAACAGGCGATCGGCTTCTGCCAACCGTTCCAAATGGCGGCGTCTTTCCGCTAGTTGTGCCGCTTCTTCTGGATCTAAAGTAGCTTCTGCTTCCTCCGTCTCTTCTGCCTCATCGGAGGTTTCGGCGCTAGGAGATTCCGGGTTCTCTTCATCCAATGGCAGATCGTCTGTTTCCTCAGAGGTTTCGCCGCTAGGAGATTCTGGGTTTTCTTCCTCTAATGGCGGATCCTCCGATGCTGTTTCAGGGGTTGCTTCACTGGAAGGTAAGGTGGATCGGGTTTCGGTGTCAGCTTGCGCTAATCGAGAGGAGGATGAAATGGGTAACTCCGCAAGTGCAGGTGTTGCAATGGGGAGTACCAAGCTAAGGGTAATGAGCCAGGAATTCCAGAGGAGTTTCATCTGAGCAACCTAGGGTTAATTTTGAGGGAAGACTGTTGGAGCAGGGGTCAAGTTTCGCTGTGATACTGCTTCCTATTGTAGAGATAAAATTTAGGAACGGGTAAAAGGGTTATCAGTTTATTTTAAGTTGCCTGAATTGAAGCGGGATATAACTGGGAGGTAAAAGCGGATTAAATTCTCAAGATTGAGTTAATTTAGGGCAGCCTCATTTGATACTCAATCCAGTTTATGAAAGTCTATTTGAAAAAGTTTATCCGGCGCAGGGATAGCTTGATTCCTGTAAATACACTTTAACTCGGTATGCTATAGGCAGTTGCTTAATAAAATTCCCTCGCCTAAAATAGAGAAGGAATTGTTGTCAAAATGCCCCATATCTTTTGTGAATGAGTCAAGGGAGATTAGAGAACAATCCCCCACTTTGCTTGCATTCTAGCTAACCGGGGATTTTACACAGCAGCTAGAACGGATTCGCAGACATCTAAAACCAATCCTTCCCGAGCGAGAACGGAGTTGGGAAATGCTTCTTTAACATCCCCATCCAATTTATCGAGAAAAGCATCATTGTGACTGGGGTCATGGTGGAAAATCACCAGTTTTTTCACTCCAGCAGCTTTGGCAACTTTAACGGCTTCCTGCCAGGTGGAATGTCCCCAGCCATGTTTGGGGGATTTGGGATTATTATATTCATCATCACTGTACATGGCATCGTAAATCAACAAGTCCGCATTGCGGGCCATGTGGAGTACGGTTTCATCCATGCGATCGGGAAAATGTTCGGTATCCGTACAGTAAAATACTGTATGACCCTTATAGGTGACTCGATAGCCCATTGCACTATTAGGATGATTTAAAGGTCCAGTTTCAAAATAGATGTCATCTACATGAAAAGGTTCACCACAAATCATTTCTGAAAATTTCAAATTCGCCTGCATTCCTTCTAGGGGAACGGGAGAATTGGGATGGAGAATTCTTTCTACAAAATGCTGTTCCATAGATTCGGCATCTAGGGGAACGGCGCCATGAATATGCAGACTATTTCCCCGAATAAATGCGGGGGTAAAAAAGGGAAATCCCTGGATGTGATCCCAGTGGTAGTGGGTGAAAAACATATAGGCTTCGATGGGCATTTCTTGTTGCAAGGTTTGTCCTAAAACCTGCAATCCGGTACCGGCATCAAAAATCAGGCGTTTTCCACCAATTCGCATTTCCACACAGGAGGTATTGCCGCCGTAGCGAACAGTGTCCTTTCCGGGGGTCGGAATACTTCCGCGAACGCCCCAGAATTGAACAACAAACTCAGAGGAAGGGTTCGTTTCCATACAGGCTCTTACGGTTTTGTAGTTGAACAAGTGGAATTAATTTAAGTGTGTCAATGATGGGATCGGGAAAACGGATGGCGATCGCCCGATGTCTCAATCTAACCCGTTAATTGGGTAAGGATTACCCCGCTTGACCGAGTTTTGGTCTGAATGTGCCAGTTTGACCCTGATGGCGCAGGAGATGGTCACAAAGCACTAAAGCCATCATTGCTTCTACCATTGGTACGGCTCTAGGTAACACACAGGGGTCATGCCGTCCTTTAGCTGCTAAGATGGTTTCTTCGCCTAAGCTGTTTACGGTGCGCTGTTCTTTGCGAATTGTAGCAGTTGGTTTAAAGGCAACTCGAATAATAATATTTTCTCCGTTGGAAATTCCGCCTTGAATCCCGCCAGAACGATTGGTTCGGGTGCGAATCTCTCCGTCTTCATCGGTATAAAATTCGTCATTATGCTGGCTACCTGTCATCAGGGTCCCGGCAAATCCGGACCCGATTTCAAATCCTTTACTGGCAGGCAGAGACATCACGCTTTTGGCAAGATCTGCTTCGAGTTTGTCAAAAACGGGCATTCCCAAACCTTTGGGAACGTGACGCGCCACGCATTCGACGACGCCACCTGTGGAATCCCCTTCCCTGCCAATTCGTTCGATGAGTTCAATCATGCGATCGGCACATTCCGAGTCGGGACAACGGACGATATTGCTCTCGACTTGGGCGAGGGTGACTTGGTTGGGGTCGATGATGCCTTCTAAGTCTTTGATGCGCTTAACATAGCCGACGATTTCGACTCCGGCGACTTGGTGGAGGATTTTTTTGGCGATCGCACCAGCAGCAACTCTACCAATTGTCTCTCGCGCCGACGATCGCCCTCCCCCTTGCCAGTTCCGGATCCCATATTTGGCATCATAAGTGGCATCGGCATGAGAGGGACGGTAGGTGTCCGTCATTTCGTGATAATCCTGGGACCGGACATCCTTGTTTCGCACCAAGATACTAATCGGTGTCCCTAGGGTTTTCCCCTCAAACACCCCAGAGACGATTTCGCAGGTGTCTAATTCTTTGCGCGGTGTGGTAATTTTACTCTGTCCCGGTCTTCGCCGGTCTAGTTCGACTTGAATTTCTGCTTCGGTAATGTCGAGTTGGGGTGGGCATCCATCAATAACGACCCCTACACCCCCACCGTGGGATTCTCCAAATGTGGTGACTCGAAACAGATGCCCGAAAGTGTTTCCCATGATTGATGCTCAAACGGCGTTAGAACTTATATTTTATCCGAAACCGCACCGTTTCGTTAGCCCCAGTCTACCCCTTCTCTGGATTAAAGACTGGAATTGGCCGCTGGGTGAGGCTAATTTCCTCCACTCCAGGGTTTTGCAGACTTACGAGTACGGGATTTAGTCTAACTGCCTAACTGGGGCAAGAGGCGCTATGATCTCAATCTAACCCGAACTCTGAGAGTCGGTTTTATTCTTTAGTTGGGTTTCCCAGATTAAGGTTCTGTTCGAGGGGAACTTGAATAATAAACTCAGTTCCTTTTCCGATTTCAGAAAGGCACTGCATTGTCCCCCGGTGTTTTTCGACGATAATTTCATAACTAATTGCTAATCCCAATCCGGTGCCTTTGCCAATGGGTTTTGTGGTATAAAAGGGGTCAAAAATTTTGCTAATTGCTTCGGGTTTCATGCCTATTCCATTATCGGCGATCGCAATTTTGACTTGGTTTCCCTCAACCTGGGTGGTCGTAATCCGAATTAATGGGTTCGGCAATTGCACCGGCGGCTGAACGAGAGTATCGGTTTCATTCTTTACCCAATCCTCTCCCTTCATTTCTACCGCATCGATCGCATTCCCCAAAACATTCATAAACACCTGATTAATCTGCCCGACATAACAGCTAATTTCCGGAATCGTCCCGTATTCCTTAATCACCTGAATCGGCGGGCGATCGCTCTTGCCTTTCAGTCGATTTTGTAAAATCATCAAGGTGCTATCAATATTTTCATGCAAATCCACTGATTTCATGTCTGATTCATCTAACCGGGAAAAAGTCCGCAGGGATTTCACAATATCTTTAATGCGATTCGCGCCCAATTTCATGGAGGCGAGGATTTGCGGAAAATCTTCGACTAAATAATCTAAATCAATTCTTTCTATTTCTTCCTCAATTTCCAGATTTGCCTGTGGATAATGAGTCCGATAAAGCTCTACCAGATTCAACAAATCTTGCATATAATCATCGGCATGGCTGAGATTTCCATAGATAAAATTCACCGGATTATTAATTTCATGGGCAACCCCCGCCACCAGTTGGCCCAATGATGACATTTTTTCGGTCTGAATTAATTGGCTTTGGGTGCGTTGGAGTTCCTGTAACGTTTGTTGCAACTCCTGGCTTTTCGCTTCGGCAATTTGGGCCGATTCCCGAGCTTTGGTGTATAATGCTGCTTGATTGAGAGCGATCGCCAGTTGGTCACAGACGGCTGCTAACAGTTCGACATCCTCCGCCTGCCAAACCCGGGTTCCGTCGTGGCAAGCGCAGTTAATCACGCCGATTGTCCCCGATTCAGTCTGAATTGGCAATGCCAACATCGCCTGATATCCGAGGGTGATTAAAAACGACTGTAGGATAGAATCACTCAGCAAGCTAATATCATCAACTTGGATAATTTTCCCATTTAATAACTGGTTGACCATCGGTCCGACTTCTTCAACACTATAACAGCCAATTATGTAATTTAATCCGGGTTTTTTGGCTTCTGTAACTACTTCCCAAAAGGGGGGATTACCGTTCTGGCGATACCAGAGGAAGTGACATCGGTCAACCTCCATGACTTGTTGGATTTCCTGGACGACACTATCGAGAATGATATCCAATTCTAATGAGTTTCTAATTTGCGTGGCAATTCGATTCAGCAATGCTTCTCGTTGGGCTAATTCTCGATATTGAGCTTCACTGTGTTGCAATGCGAGTTCGGTTTGTTTGCGATCGCTGATATCGATGGTGGTGGCAATAATTCGATCTATGCGATCGCTACTATCCTGCAAGGGACTCAGGGTCATCAGCCACCACTTCTCGATTCCATCTGCCACAAAACGCTCCTCAAAAGAGAGGTTTGTCCTCAACTGGACGCACTGGAGATAACGAGGACGCCACAGGGCTGCCATCTCCAATGGCAAGGCTTCAGCCAAGGTTTTTCCCAGCATTTGTTCTACTGGAACTTGGGCAGTTTGGGCCATTTGGGGATTAATCCCGGCAAAGCGAAATTCACCGCCCTCTAAAACTTCTAAAACAAAAATACTGTAATCCACTCCTTCCCAGATCGCCCGCAAAAACTGCTCCCGTTCTTGTAACTCGTGTTCGATTTTTTTGCGGGTGGTAATGTCCAAAACTGTCCCAAACAGTCGCACGAATTCCCCTTGAGAGTTCTGATCAACTTTCCCTTTTCCCTGGACGTACCGGACGGACCCATTCTGGTGAAGAATCTGATGCTCTATTTCAAAAGGAATTCCCAAGGTGATCGCTTTTTCTAACCGATTTTTCAGTGCTTCGGCATCTTGGGGAGGAAGCTTTTGCAAAAAATTGGGCAAGGAAGGCTCTTGCTGTTCCGAGTCAAAATCGCAAATCCGAAATAATTCTTTGGACCAAATTATTTTTCCCGTTGGTACGTCAAGCTCCCAGCTTCCAACATGAGCGATTTGTTGCGCTTCTTCTAAAAATCGTTGGCTTTGTTGTAGACTGAACTCCACTTGTTTCCGCTCACTAATATCCTCAAAAACCGCCAGAAAATATTCGGAGTCTCCCACAGAATTTCTAATCATCGAAGCCGTCATATTCACCCAAACGAGCGACCCATTTTTATGCAGGTATCGCTTTTCTAAGGTAACCGTATTGATGGCTGGGTCGTACAACTGGGCTTCGGCTTCTACATCAAAACTGGCATCATCAGAATAGGTAATTTCTTGATAAGTCAGATTATACAACTCTTTCCGACTGTACCCCAAGATATCACAGAATTTTTGATTCACCTCAAGCCAATTCCCCTCTAATCCCACATGAGCAATCCCGACTGCTGCCTGCTCAAACGCCACCCGGAATTTGGCCTCACTTTCTCGCACTAATGCTTCGGCAGAGATGCGATCGCTAATATCCGTAAAGGTACAGACTGCTGCATAAAGCTCGGTTTCGTTGGGGCGAAACAAGGCAGTTGTATTCACCAAAATCCAGGTTAAGCTCCCATCAGGTTTGTAAATTCCCATGATGCGATCGCCAAAGGACTCCCCAGTCCGCAAAGTCACCGAAAGTGGATATTCTTCCCCTGGAAATGGCGAACCATCTTCTCTGACGGCCCGCCAGCGCGGATCGACGGAGGTTCGTCCCATCATCTGGTCCGCACTCAATCCGAGAATTCGTTCGGCACTTTGATTATAAGTATAAATAATCCCGTTGGCATCTTGCATAACGACCCCTTCACTCATCGCACTCAAAACTGAGCGATATCGGGTTTCGCTTTCTTGTGCTAAATTAAGTAAGCGCTCTTGTTCCGCTGCCATCTGTTTGCGATCGGTAATGTCCCGGGCAACGGCATAGATGAGTTCCCCTCCAGGACTAGAAGCAGTCCAAGCCATCCATTTATAGGAACCATCTCGGCAACGATAGCGATTTTCAAAATAAATGGTGTTTTTGCTTTCTGAGAGTTTCTCGACTTCTGCTAGGGTTGAGGCGAAATCCTCGGGATGTACTAACTCTAAAAATGAGGTCGAAAGCAATTCCTCAGTGCTATATCCTAATGTCGTTTCCCATATCGGATTTAATTGCTTAAAATAACCGTCCGTCCCGGCAATACAGAGTAAATCCACCGATAAGTTGAACCATTGTGCGATCGCCGTTTCAAATTCCTCCAGTGGGCGACGTTCATTGATGGTTCCTTCAATGCGAACCGGAGTCCCATGATCATCGGCGATCGCCCAAAATTTACTGTGCAAGTCCCTCCGTTGCCCATCAATCCCCACAATGGAGTAGTTCACCTCCACCGTCTCAGTTTCCCAAACTCGCACTAAAGCTTGGACTACTTGCGATCGCCATTGCGGTTCAATTCCCTCTCTCCAAAACTCCGGCTGATTCTCAAACCCCGCCACAGTTCCCCCGAAAAGTTCGGCTGCCGCAGGGTTCAAATAATCCAGGCGATCGCCCCCGGCATTGATCAACACAATTCCCTCTTGGACTTCATCGAAAATCCGACTCATGCCACACTCTCCCTCACCATGCTTTGACGTTTCTCTAACCCTTAACTTTGTCAACACCCCCCCTGATTTCCGGATCACGTTCCAGCCCCTTTTTTTGACAAGAACCCACGCAAATTGTAAAAACTCACCTGATCGGTTGGCGCCGTAGATCAACCGCACCTATCTTTTGATGCCCTGGAATTTCCCTAGATTCTCAGGATTTGCATATCACCGGCGATCGCCCTCGTACTTCCCTCAATATAAACCGCCCTCATTATTTTTAGCCAATAAAAAAGCGCCCCTGTATAGGGACGCTTTTTATGTTACAGACTGACTAAATGTCGCGGATAGAGTCAGTCTGAACCTTCAGTTAAAACTTAACCATTGATAGCAGGAGCAGTCAAAGCAACCGGAGTCGCTTCACCAGCAGCCAAATCAAGGGGGAAGTTGTGAGCATTACGCTCGTGCATCACTTCCATACCCAGGTTAGCCCGGTTAATCACATCAGCCCAGGTATTGACCACACGACCCGTAGAGTCAATGATGGACTGGTTGAAGTTAAAT
>NZ_JAFLQW010000220.1 GCF_017313335.1 Phormidium pseudopriestleyi FRX01
GCCCGAGTGATCCGCAGCTCAAAATTACTGGGAGAGAATCCGGGCAAGCTAAATAACTCGATCTCGTATTCTCCGGTTTCTGGTAGCCTTCCCGTCCATTGATTGACTCCTCTGGATTCCCCAAGCGCCATCCGGTTTGGACCCCAGACGTTCATTAATATGCCCCGGTTAGCAAGACTTGCACTCAACACTTCACCAGCAGTTCCCGGAACGATGTATTTAATAATTTCGTTCTCTTCGACGGTACCTTCTACGGCAGTGGTTACCCCGTCGGCAACATTCAGGGGAATGGTAGAAATAATGGGGTCTGCTGGGGGTGGGGGTTCCGGTTGTTGGGAACCTGGACGTGGGATGCCGGGAATGAGCAATGGGTTAGAGGAGGTTCCTGGAGTCGAAGGGGTCGAGTTTGGATTGAGTGAGGGGGTTGTGGTGGCGTCCGGGATAGATGAGGGAATCGGTGGAATGGTTGACGGTTCCAGGTCCGATTCAACATTGGAAAATAATGGAGCCGGATTTTCCTGGGGATCAGGGCGATCCAGCTTTCTTACAGAACGGACGACATTCCAAGAGCCTAATCCACTCAGGAGAATGATGGCAAAGATTCCCAGGGCGATCGCAATGGGGTGGTCGAATAAAGAATCAGAGCTTGAAGAAATCCCGGGTTTAGAAGAATTGGGGTCTAGGGATGGAGAAAATACGGGGTTGCGGCCTACGGCAATCGTAGCCAGTTCCGATCCAGTGGGATCGTTGCGTTGAGGAATCGGGCGTTGGGGAGTTAGCTGGGCCAGGACGAGTTGTACTTCCTTGGCATATTGGTAGCGATCGCCGGGTTTGTAACTCAACATCCGATTCAGGACCCTTACCAATTCTGGCTGTACGGGATGGGGAACAAATCGTTCCCAGTGCCACACCAGCTTGACATCATCAAATAGGTCTTGGGGTTCTCGGACCGTGAGCAAGACCACAGCAGTCACCGCTAGGGCATATAGATCGCTACTGGGATAAGCTCGACCCGTTTGCATTTGTTCGCTGGGAGCATAGCCTAATTTTCCCACCGTTGTGGCGGCAGTCCCCTGTTCTGGAAACTGAATCAATGTAGCCAATTCTTTCACCACACCAAAATCAATCAAAACCGGCCAGCGGTCCGACTCGCGGCGAATGATATTTTCTGGAGAAATATCGCGATGAATAATTCCTTGGCTGTGGATGTAATCCAGGATGGGTAAAAGTTGCTGCATCAACTGCAACACTTCAGTTTCAGAAAATCGCGCCGCTGCGGATTTATATTCTTCGAGCAGGGTGCGATAGGTTTTTCCGGCTACATAATCTTGGACTAAAAACAGCCGTCCTTCTTGTTCAAATGTGGCTCGAAATTGGGGAATTTGAGGGTGTTGAATTTGATAGAGAATGGCGGCTTCTCGTTGGAACAATTCCAGGGATTTGACCTGGGCATGACTGCCATTTTGGGCGGGAATAAATTCTTTGAGGGCGCAGCGTTCATTAAACCGCCCTTGATCTTCGGCGAGATAGGTGCGGCCAAACCCTCCCTGACCTAAAAGACTGAGTATATGATATCGGTTTTGTAAGATGGTTCCACTAAAAATTGCGGTTTGCATAGAAGTTAAGTGCTCGTTTAAATCAGAGGGATTGAGGTTTCTTCGATAGGGTTTAACCGACAAGAGGCGATCGCAACGATCTCAATTTATGAGATCACGGCAGGGTGGTTCAACCTGGTTGAGCAATAGATAATCCCTAGCTCGAAGGGGAATGGGAGCGAAGTCATTGTGAGTCTTTTTCAGAGCCTGTTATGGTTGGCTGTACAGAGAAGTTCAGCCAGCCCCTCCTGAGTCCCCAATTTGCCCCCTGGCGATCGGGAGTTTCCTCCTTCTATTCTGGCAAAGTTATTTCAGGAGGACGCTCCTCAGAAACCCGCTGAATCTCAAAATTCTCGATATTTGATTCAAAACGATTGAAGATGACGCGCATTTCGTCATAAGCTACGGCAGTAGAAAGGCCCCTTCCTGTCGGACATTTGACGCGAAGTAAGGTTTGAAAACCGCCAAACTCTTCGTTGATATAGAAGGTTTTGGGACACTCGAAACTGATAAAGCCTTCTAAAGCAAGCTGATTGAGGGCGCCAACCCCCAAGGGAGAGTTCAGAATATTTTCCCACTGTTGCAAGACTTCTGAATCGTTCATTCGCCGCCACTGCTGGGATTGAGCTTGAGGGGGATTAGGGTTTTGGCCGAAGTTGGGGGAGGCTCCTAAACAACTGGCGATCGCCAGGGTGACGGCGACTCCTGCATACCTGGCAATCCGACTAGCTACACGAACAATCCGCTGGATTTTGTCAGTTGGGTTCATCACAAACTCCCGTTTTAAACTGGATAGCGGTCAAATTAGGCTGAAATTTACGGCGCTTATCAATGCAACACAGGACCTGTCCGACCCATTGAGGCTGTACTGATATCCTAGGATTGGCCCGAAAGCTTGGCTTTGACCAGTTCTTGAACTTTTTTGCCTTCGGCCTTGCCTTTGAGTTGCTCCATCACCGGACCCATGACCTTGCCCATATCTTTGAGAGAGGTAGCACCCACTTCAGCCACTATTTGATCGATCACCGTACTCACTTCTTCATTAGACAGGGGCTTGGGCAGGTATTCTTCAAGAATTGCCAATTCTTGGGCCTCTTGTGCGGCGAGTTCCTCGCGACCCCCTTGCTGATATTGTTCGATGGACTCTTTGCGTTGCTTGGCTAGTCTGGAGAGGATCTCTATTTCTTGTTCTTCTGTTAAAGTATCCTGGCCCAAAGGTCTGACGCTTATTTCCTTTTCCAGAATCAATTTTTTGATACTGCGTACCGTTTCCAGACGAATTTTATCCTTGGATTTCATCGCCGTCTTGATGTCTTGGTTGATTCGTTCCTTTAAGCTCATAACGCCTCACTTTTTTTCATAATTAACCGTTAATTTTGGAAAACCGATTCAGGGAGGCAAGGGAGCAAGCCAGCCTACTTCCAGCCTAGCCGCAACTGAGGGGAGTCGGCAATAATTCGTGGATATCTCCGAAGGAGTAGGAAGTTTCCCTAGAAAAAATAGGGCTAGATACTCAATTGTGCAGCCTGGAGCAAAAAGGGATCCCTAGGATTTAGCCTATCATTATGGGGTGGGTACTTGGTGGGCGATCGCTCCTGTTGTCCTGAGTCTTAGTTCATCCATATTCCTAGGCAAATATAGCCCCACAAACCTGATGGTGCATAGATTAGACGGTGATATGTTTCCCCTCGCCCGATTGATTCATTTAATTTAGCCCCGAATTTCTATATTGCTTTGGATAGAGATCTGAAAAAATAATGACGAAAATTTCCGATTGAGGTGATAAAATTTGAACCAATGAACGTCCGATAAAGTGCCTGCCGTGATCCGTTCTGCTACTTTAACCCTCCAGCCATCTCTGGCTACCTTTGCTGACCATAGCCGTCTGCGACTGTTTTCAGGTTCTGCTAATGTCCCTCTATCTCAGGAAGTGGCTCGCTACTTGGGAATAGATTTAGGACCAATGGTCCGGAAGCGGTTTGCTGATGGTGAACTTTACATCCAAATTCAGGAGTCAATCCGGGGATGTGACGTTTACCTGATTCAACCCTCTTGTTATCCGGTGAATGACCACCTGATGGAATTGCTGATTATGATCGATGCCTGCCGACGAGCCTCGGCAAGGCAAATTACCGCCGTAATTCCCTACTATGGCTATGCTAGGGCCGATCGCAAAACAGCGGGACGAGAGTCCATTACCGCCAAACTGGTGGCAAATTTAATTACCCAAGCCGGTGCAAGTCGGATTTTAGCGATGGATTTGCACTCAGACCAAATCCAAGGTTATTTCGATATCCCGTTAGACCATGTTTATGCCTCGCCTGTCGTGTTGGACTACCTGGTTAGTAAGCAACTCTCTGACATTGTGGTAGTTTCCCCAGACGTGGGAGGCGTAGCGAGAGCCCGAGCATTTGCCAAAAAGTTAAACGATGCGCCTTTGGCGATTATCGATAAACGTCGGCAAGCTCATAATGTGGCCGAAGTGATGAATTTGATTGGTGATGTAGAGGGCAAAACGGCTGTGCTGGTCGATGACATGATCGATACTGCTGGGACAATCTGCGAGGGTGCTCGCTTACTCCGGAAAGAAGGAGCCAGACAGGTTTATGCCTGTGCAACTCATGCAGTTTTTTCTCCTCCGGCAGTTGAGCGCCTTTCTACAGGGGTATTTGAAGAGGTGATCATTACTAATACAATTCCTGTACCCGAGGATAAACGCTTTAAACAGTTGACTATCCTTTCGGTTGCCAATTTATTGGGTGAAACGATTTGGCGGATTCATGAAGATAGTTCCGTTAGCAGTATGTTCCGCTAAGTTAAAGCGGATGGACTCCCCGGTGAACCCAACCGCATAAGTATCTATGCAGGTCCAAAGCCTGCTTCTTTTCATGAGTTAGCCCGCCTGTGCGGGCTTCTTTCGGTGAAGTTGAAGTCAACAAGCCCCAGGCAGAATATCCTAGGGACTTTCAGCTATCAGATTCTCTAGCCTTTGCTGATTTTTGTTCGAGATATTAAAGCAATTTAGAGGCGCTTTTTCGGGAACTCAACCGATTCGTTTTTTATAAACAATGAAGCCTAAATTTAAAGATACTCTGGCATGGCAACAAGCCGAAATCCTGATGCAACCGGCTTTGATTCGCGTCCTGGATAATATTCGCAAACAACTAGAAGATTCGAGTTGGGAAGGGACTTACGAAGATGTGCAGACGCCTCTTCCCGGCTACCTCCTTTGTTTAAAACGGGGAGAAGCGGAACAGAAGTTTAATGTCTGGGAACTGTGCTTTGAAATTTGCTTTCAAAATTATAGCCCGACTCATGCAGCCCCGGAAAGCCGTGATGTGGAAGTTGATAGCAGTTTGATTGATGAGGAGGGGGAAGTGGATTGGAATCGACTGGATGAAAAAGCAAAACAGTTGGTTGAGGAAATTTTTGCCAATTTGCCTAATCTGTAACAAGGTTGGATCTGTCTGATGGCATAAGAACAGGTAATTTACAAAAAACCAGGGATGGCTATGACTGAGGAATTGCGGAAGATTCAGGCGGCGAGTGGCGCAGTTTTTGCGGATTCGGACTCGGGAATTCAGGTGCCGATGAGTTATGGAAACGACCAAGGGGCGATCGCCGAAGCAGAGCGGGCGGTGGCATTGTTTGATCGCTCTGATTGGGGCCTGATTCAAGTCAGCGGTGGCGATCGCCTGCGCTTTTTACATAACCAAAGCACGAATGAGTTCCAAAAACTCCAACCGGGACAAGGGTCTGATACGGTTTTTGTCACCTCTACTGCACGAACAATCGATTTGGCAACGGCTTATATGACGGAGGATACCACTCTGTTGCTGGTCTCCCCTAGTCGCCGTCAGAGAATCATGGAATGGCTCGATCGCTATCTGTTTCCTAGCGATCGCGTGGAGTTGGAGGATATTACCGAATCAATGGCGATTTTTAACTTAATTGGTCCGGGAAGTCTGGCCCTGTTAGCCCCCTGGGGAGTGGCAGGCGATCGGCCCCATGCTAGTCATCAAATCCTCACCCTAGGCGAGATTCAAGTTCGAGTTGCTGTCGGCAGTGGATTGGCCCTCCCCGGTTATACCCTCATTTGCGATCGC
>NZ_JAFLQW010000419.1 GCF_017313335.1 Phormidium pseudopriestleyi FRX01
AGTAATGTCTCTAAAAGATGACTGGGATATTCATCAACGGGTTGAATATCCATCGTTCTAAAAACTTGGGGAAATGTACTTTTCATCACCCGGCGGTTTTCTAGGACGTAGGAAACCCCAGAAGGACATCGCAAATTATCTTCTAAAACATACCACTGCCCATCTTTTTCTCGGACTAAATCAGTGCCAGTAATGTGACACCAAATTCCCTTGGGTGGTTTTAACCCAATGCAAGGTTTGAGAAATCCTTTCGCCGAGAGAACCAATTCGATGGGAATGACCCCATCTTTGATAATTTTCTGGTCCCCGTAAATATCAGCAATGAACAGATTTAAGGCTTCAATTCGCTGTTTCAAACCCCGATTGAGAGTGGCCCATTCGTTCGCTGCCACAATGCGGGGGATAATGTCAAATGGAAAAATCCGCTCGTTGCCTTCGCTATCTCCATAAACCGTGAAGGTGATTCCCAGCTTAAACATGGCGCTTTGTGCCGCCTGTTGTCGCTGGAGAAGTTCTCCGTCTGATAGGGAATTGATTCTGTTTATCACGGGTTTCGCCTGGGGGCGAGGTTTTCCCTTCTCGATAAACAGTTCATCGTAAAAGTCGCCTGGATCGTATGTGTCAAATCGCACGGTCTGCTCTCTAACGCTGTCCACTACTTTAGGATAAATGGAGTGGATAGAATACCCTCGGACTATTAATTTTTATGAACTTGCCCGTTTTAGATTCCGGGAGATCCGTTCTTGAAACTACTACAGGACTAGGGGTATATAGGGTTAAGGCATTTTAAAACGGGCGATCGCTTTTTCAACAAACCCAGACATTTCTCTATAGCAATCCTAAATGATTTATGACATCTTCAACTCCCCTCTCCCCCTTTGGGACGCCGACGGTTGGGGGTGAGGGCATTCCACAACTGATAAAGGATCTGCTCGATCTCGTGGGTTTAACCCAACATTAGAACGACTGAAGTCGGGACGTTGAACGGGGGAAGAACGATACTTAATGGGAATTGGACTGAGTTAGGCGATGGAGGAGACTGATAAAATCGTCGAGAATCGGTGGTAAATTGGTGGGAGTGAGGATGGGGACATGGATGAAGAGGGCGGGAGTTTTGTTGGGGTAAGAATGGAGATGAGTGAGGACGGCATAGTAGAGGGATTCGCAGACAAATTGTCCGGCATCTTCGCTGATTTCAGTGAGTTTTAAATCTTGGATTAGCAGAGGAAGATTTAATCCGGTGACGATCGCCTCTTTGCCACATCTTGCCTGTTTTTCTACGGTGAGTTTTTGCCGGGATTCTGCCATGCCGCAACAAACTACCAGATCCGGTTTCAGTTCGTTGATTTTGGCGATCGCAATTTTGGGGGCCTCTTGAAAATCTACGGGTAATTTCCGTAGAAAGTGCAGATGATGGGGAATCCCACTCAATTGGGAGACTTTCTCCAATAACTCATCAGAGGAATTAGTTTGGTGATGGGACATCCAAATATCAAACGAAGTTAGGAGGATAGTTTGAGTCATGGCAATGGGTCCGTTAACCTTTATAATAAAAAGAGCCTCAGTCAAGTATTTTAAGGAAAAAGGCCATGCCGGTAATCGCCGTCATCGACTATGATATGGGCAATCTGCACTCGGTCTGTAAGGGATTGGAGAATGCAGGGGCCACACCAAAAATCACCGATGTGCCTAGGGAAATTGAACAGGCAGATGCGGTTTTGTTGCCGGGAGTCGGGTCCTTTGATCCGGCAATCCAACATTTGCGATCGCGAGATTTAGTCTCCCCGGTTCAGGATGCGATCGCCTCGGGAAAACCCTTTTTAGGCGTTTGTCTCGGGTTGCAAATCCTCTTTGATAGCAGCGAAGAAGGAAAAGAACCCGGTTTAGGCATTATTCCCGGGGTGGTTCGTCGCTTTAAATCCGAACCCGGTTTAACCATTCCCCATATCGGGTGGAATCGTCTGGACTTGACACAACCGGAGGTTCCCTTGTGGCAACATTTGCAACATCAACCTTGGTTGTATTTTGTCCATTCTTATTACGTTGACCCCATCGATTCTGCCGTGACTGCTGCTACTGTAACTCATGGCAGTCAAACCATCACCGCTGCGATCGCCCGGGATAACCTCGTTGCGGTACAATTTCACCCGGAAAAATCTTCCACTGCCGGGTTGCAAATGTTAGCAAACTTTGTCCAACAAATCGAAAGGCGATCGCTGGCAATGTCCCATTAAAAACAACAAACCGGGGTCTGAATACCCCGGTTACAGAAACTCAATTAGAATCCTGTCTTAGCAAAAATTTAAACCCCAAATCCGTTAAAAATTTCGGGCAAAAAACAACACCCAATCTTTCCTAGCTTAGTGATTTCCTCTCTTCATTTGAGCTTCTTTGGAGTTGCACTGAAACCTCAGTTTCAATTGCCTTGCTCCCAACTGCATCATTTGGGGAAATATCAGCCCGGGGATTGGGTGATGTTCTTCGGTTTGTTGTGGTACGAGACAGATGTGAAATGGAACAGCTTTAACCTCTTTAGGTGAACGTGAACTTGGCTGTTTGAATCTGCCAGGGAAGCGTTTTCCCCTTCAATTACTACTTTAGCGGGTTTTTAGAGAGATGCAAGCAAATGCAAGAAACCTTTACATCCATGAAAGTATTTGCTCTGAACTAGATTAAGTTAGGTAAACTTGTTCCCCAAATGCCTCTTCTAAAAGCCCGTTTTCTCTGATCCCTAGTCATGGGGGCTTGATGTCTGTAGGCCTTGCCTGGAGGCCAATGGGAATAGGGACCCGAGGTTGAATGAATTTGCAAATTAAGCGGTTTTCGGAAACAGCAGTCTGTTACCTTGATTAAGTTATTGTTAGAGGCCGCATCGCCCACCTGAATGTCAGTTGGAGCGCAACCCTGGGATTCGGGGCGAGTTTAAGGTAAAAGTGGGTAAGAATTATGGCGCTGATAGTCCAAAAATACGGGGGGTCCTCCGTAGGGTCCGTTGAACGCATTAACGCCGTGGCAGGGCGGGTTCTCAAAACCGTGCAGGGCGGCAATTCCGTAGTGGTAGTCCTTTCGGCGATGGGAAAAACCACGGACGGACTGGTAAAATTAGCCAATGAAATCTCGTCGAATCCCTCTCGCCGGGAAATGGATATGTTGCTTTCTACGGGAGAGCAAGTTTCCATTGCCCTATTGAGTATGGCGTTGCAAGAATTGGGGCAACCGGCGATTTCCCTAACAGGCGCACAAGTGGGCATTGTCACGGAAGCGGCACATACCCGCGCCCGGATTTTACGAATTGAGACGCAACGAATTGAGCAACAGATTCAAGAAGGTAAAGTGGTCGTGGTTGCGGGATTCCAAGGCATTACCAGTACGAAAGAGTTGGAAATTACCACCCTGGGACGGGGGGGTTCGGATACCTCTGCGGTGGCCCTGGCTGCGGCATTACGGGCCGATCGCTGCGAAATTTATACCGATGTACCGGGTATTTTAACCGCTGACCCTCGGTTAGTTCCCGATGCCCAACTGATGACCGAAATTACCTGCAATGAAATGCTGGAATTAGCCAGTTTGGGGGCGAAAGTGTTGCATCCTCGGGCGGTAGAAATTGCCCGTAATTATGGAGTACCGTTGGTGGTTCTGTCTAGTTGGACCGACGATCCCGGGACTCTAGTGAGTTCGCCTACCCCAATGGCACGACCCCTGGAAGGGTTGGAATTGGTACATCCGGTGGATGGGGTAGAATTTGATACCAATCAGGCGAAAGTCGCCCTATTGCGGGTTCCCGATCGCCCCGGTGTCGCCGGACAGTTGTTCGAGGAAATCGGACGGCAACAAGTCGATGTGGATTTGATTATTCAGTCCATTCACGAACTGAATACCAATGATATTGCCTTTACCGTGAGTCAGGAGTCGGTGAATCAAGCAGAGGCAGTGGCAGCGGCGATCGCCCCGACCCTCCGCAACCGCCTGGATTCGGCCCCGGAAGAGGCCGAAGTCATGGTCGATCGCACCATTGCCAAGGTGAGCATTTCTGGGGCCGGAATGATTGGACGTCCGGGTGTGGCGGCGAAAATGTTCGCGACTCTCGCTGAGGCGGGGGTGAATATGCAGATGATTTCCACCTCAGAAGTGAAAGTGAGTTGTGTGGTGGATGCGCAGCAGTGCGATCGGGCGATCGATGCCCTTTGCCAAGCTTTTGAAGTCAGTTCCTCGTCCCTGCAATCTGGCAGTTCCCAGGGTAAGGCGATCGCCCCAAATACTCCCCCAGTCCGTGGTGTCGCCCTGGATTTGAATCAAGCGCGGGTGGCAATTCGCCATATCCCCGATCGCCCCGGCATGGCGGCGAAATTCTTCGGGGTCCTCGCCACTGAAAATATTAGCGTTGATACGATTATCCAATCCCAACGCTGCCACATTGTCAACGGCGTTCCCACCCGAGATATTGCCTTTACCGTGGCCCGTAATGATGCGAAAGATGCCCGTCGAGTCTTAGTTCCCTTAGCCGCAGAATTGGGATGTGGAGAAATCGTTGTAGACGAGGAAATTGCCAAAGTTAGCATCGTCGGTTCCGCCATGATCAATCACCCCGGCATTGCTGCAAAGATGTTTAATGCTCTAGCCAGGGAACGCATCAACATCCAAATGATTGCCACCTCTGAAATTAAAGTCAGTTGTGTGGTCGATCGCGAGTCCGGTGTGAAAGCCTTACAAGTCATTCACGCCATCTTCAATCTCGCTGGCAGTCAAAAAATCGAAGTTCCTGTGTGATGAAACAGCTATGAGGGTGGAGAAAACTCCTTACAATAGTAGGTTTTTCACCCATAAGAGCAGCGACGGTCC
>NZ_JAFLQW010000310.1 GCF_017313335.1 Phormidium pseudopriestleyi FRX01
GAATCCCCGTGTCTTTAGACATCGGGAGTGTCAACAATCTCTCCTGAATGTCAGCGCTAGATTCGGGTAAAAGCTGCAACATTCGCGGTTCTAAATAATAAGGCACGAGCAGGCGATCGCGTCGGACTACTTTGTGCTGTTGTCGAATTCTGGTGAAAAGAAAACTATGGCCGTAAAAGCTAACAAACACATTGCCCTAATTTCAGTTCACGGCGACCCCGCTGTAGAAATCGGGAAAGAAGAGGCGGGTGGACAAAACGTTTACGTCCGTCAAGTCGGTGAGGCACTCGCCAAGCAAGGGTGGCAAGTTGATCTGTTTACCCGCAAGGCTAATGCAGAAGACCCAACTGTAGTAGAACACGCACCGAATTGCCGCACCATTCGCTTAGTGGCTGGCCCAGAAGCCTTTGTCCCCCGGCAAGAGATTTTTGAGTATTTACCGACATTTGTTGAGGCGTTGATTCAGTTTCAACAGCAAGCAGGTATAGAATATAAATTAGTTCACACCAATTACTGGCTCTCCGCCTGGGTGGGAATGGAACTCAAGAAAAAACAAGGGGTTAAGCAAGTCCACGTTTACCACTCCTTGGGCGCTGTTAAGTATAAATCAATTACCACCATTCCGATGATCGCCACCACCCGTTTAGGGGCAGAGAAGGCAGTCCTGGAAACTGCAGAACGGATTGTCGCCACCTCTCCCCAGGAACAAGAACATATCAGAACCTTGGTATCCCAAAAGGGGAATATCCAGATTATTCCCTGTGGGACAGATATCCACCGCTTTGGTTCGATTCAAAAGCCGGAAGCGAGATCCGCCTTGGGAATTGCGCCTGAAAAAAAAGTGGTGTTATATGTGGGTCGGTTTGACTCACGCAAGGGAATCGAAACTTTAGTTCGGGCCGTGGGGCGATCGCAATCGCTTCAGAATGGCAATCTAAGTTTAATTATTGCAGGCGGTTCCCGTCCGGGTCAAAGTGATGGCATTGAGCGCGATCGCATTGAGGCGATCGTGGACGAGTTAGGTCTACGAGAGATTACCCATTTCCCGGGACGGATCTGGGATGATTTGCTGCCGCAGTATTACGCTGCAGCCGATATCTGTGTCGTCCCCAGTCATTATGAACCCTTTGGATTAGTGGCGATCGAAGCAATGGCGAGTCGCACGCCGGTGATTGCCAGCGATGTGGGCGGATTACAATATAGTGTGAAAGCGGAAGAAACTGGATTACTCTGTCCACCCCAGGATGATACAGCATTTGCGGAAGCCATTGATCGGATTCTGTCCAATCCCACCTGGGGCGATCGCCTCGCCGTAGCATCCCGTCAACGAGTAGAAAACCTCTTTAGTTGGGATGGAGTCGCCACACAACTCAGCGAACTTTATCTGGAACTGCTGACAGAGACCCTCATGGAACAGCACCTGGAAAAAGCGATCGCTTAGGACTGGGTTTTTGGAGGAACTTTTCTCCCCTGATTAACCTCCTGCATTCCTTCTAACCCCGTAGGTTTAAACCCGCCTACGGGGTTTTTCGATAGCCCCTGATTCCTCACTCCTGACGAAAAATATCATGGAAATACGCGGCGTTTGGATGACGACCACCGATAGTCAAGTTTTCCGATCCAAAGAAAGAATCAACGAAGCAGTCGCCTTTCTTGCTGAGACGGGATTTAATGTAGTTTTTCCCGTGGTTTGGACCAAAGGATTAACCCTCTATCCCAGTCGAGTTTTAAGGGAGACCTTTGGCATGGAAATTGATCCCCTGTATCAAGGTCGAGACCCCTTAGCTGAACTCATCGAAGCGGCCAATTCCTGTGGGATTGCCGTGATTCCCTGGTTTGAATATGGATTTGCCAGTTCCTATCAGTCCAATGGGGGAATGTTGCTGCAAAAAAAACCGGAATGGGCCGCCAAGGACCTCTCAGGAAATCTCCTCAACAAAAATGGGTTTGAGTGGATGAATGCACTGCACCCAGAGGTTCAAAACTTCCTGTTACAGTTAATTTTAGAAGTGGTTCAGAATTACCCGATCGCAGGTATCCAAGGCGACGATCGCCTCCCGGCATTACCCAGAGAAGGGGGCTATGATGAATTTACCCGCAACCTTTACCGCCAAAGTTTTCAGTCTGATCCGCCCTCGAATTGCGAAGACTCCCAGTGGTTGCAGTGGCGTGCCGATTTACTCACGGAATTTTTATCGCAACTCTATCAACAAATTAAGGCGATTAATCCCAATTTGTTGGTTTCTCTTTCCCCTAATATTTATCCTTGGTGTTTGAATGAATATCTGCAAGACTCGCAAACCTGGCTGAACCGAGGACTGACGGATTTGATGCATCCTCAGATTTATCGCCGGGATTTTAAGAGTTATCAACGCCTGGTTAATCAAATGGTGAAAAGCCCTTGTTTTTCAGCACAGTTACCGCGAATTTCTCCGGGGATATTAATTAAGTTAGGGAAATATCGGATCAGTCCAGAATATTTGTTAAGTGCGATCGACTATAATCGGGCTTGTGGGCTTCCGGGAGAGGTGTTATTTTTCTATGAAGGGTTACGGGAAGATGATAATGCTTTAGCGAAACCGCTGCGATCGCGCTATAGTAGTCCGGTGCCATTTCCCACTTCTTTAGAGTTAACTCAAGGGGTGGCTAATCCGCCGTCTTTGAGAACAAACCGCCGGGGTCCCGGTTGGTTAGATTGGCTAAAAAATCGGTTTTAGGAGAGAGTTTAGGAGGGGTGGCAAGACGGGCGATCGGGCTATTTAATCCAGCGGGCGATCGCTGGTTGCCACTTGCGCTCAGTTAGATAAGCAAGGCCGATTAATATTATCAAATTTAATCCATAAAATGCCCAATTTTTCGGCAAACTAGAATTTAAACCCCATTGAACTAAAATGGGATAACTAAATATATAAATTCCATAAGAAATGGGAGCTAAAATGGAGAAGCAGCCTAAGATGTGATTAAAGTAAATCAGTTTATGGCGATACCAATACAGCCCGCCCGCCAACAGTAAAAAAGCCGCCAAAAAGTGTCGAAACATTAAAAAAGGATAGTAACCGGGCTTAAATTCCGATTCGCCCAACAAGGGAATGAGTGAAATTAGCACCATTCCTAACAAAGAAAGTAAGATGGGTCGCATATTTTCAAAAGTAAATGTCCTATCTTTTAAAAAAAGGTTTGCCATTTCCACCCCCACCCAACCCACAATAAAATAAGAACAAATTAAAGAAATTTGATTAGGTAAGAGTACATAACTTCCATAAGAAGCTGCCGAAAATAATAGGATATAGTAAATCCGCTGTGTTGGATTGACAACCCAATGAATGAGCGGATAAAACATCATGTAGAACCACCATTCATAGGATAAGGACCAGAGGGGGAGGTTCCCTAAAAAGGGGTAAAACCAAGTCCCGGGTTTCACACTCCCAAAATCCTGGAGTAACAAAAAATTACCAATAATGT
This sequence comes from Phormidium pseudopriestleyi FRX01, assembly GCF_017313335.1. Lineage (GTDB taxonomy): Bacteria > Cyanobacteriota > Cyanobacteriia > Cyanobacteriales > Laspinemataceae > Laspinema > Laspinema pseudopriestleyi. The sequence continues at coordinate 3,463 of NZ_JAFLQW010000310.1, forward strand.
CTACCCAGGATAGTTTCTGGAGAAGCGTTCCGTTCCACGCCAAAATCATAACAGAAAGCAGCATGGAAATAATTAAGGGAAAATAGATTCTTCTAAATCGCTTAATTAAGTATTTGCGAAAAGACAATTTAGGCTGACGAAATAAAGAGATTCGGACCAAAAATCCACTTAGAATAAAAAAGACGATGACGGCTTCTTGTCCAGCAGAAAATATTAGTTTTATAGAATAAGGAACGAGTTCTAAACCATATAATCCGTAAATGAAATTATGAATTAAAATATAAAAACAGGCGGCTCCCCGAATGGCATCAAGCTTTGGAAAATAAAATCTTTCACCCATATTCGTTCAATCCTATCGGATAGAGTATTCTGTGACAATTCAGGGCGAAGGGAAATCTCCCAGTTGCATGGCTCTAAAATGCCCCAGCTTTTCTGTTTTCAAGAATCATTTAAAACGGCTTAAGGCGATTGGATACCGGGGTAGATCCGTGAATCCGTAACGCGCTAAAACCGATTCAACTGGTCTGTGTAGCAAGGAGTATAAGACGAACTATCCCCCTGGGGGGTCTAGGCTGTTTATATTATAGGGTAGAAACTTCAACTTGCAATAAACCGGAAAGGTGAAACTCGATGTTTGTATATGAGGAGGCGATCGCCACCCAAAAGAAGCCCGGACAAAGAACTCGACGGGTCCAACCCCGGGATAACCGGGGGAGTTCTGGTGATCGGAACGGGGATTTTTTTCTGGAGAAACTATGAACTCAGATGGAAGGAAAACGTGGACTGTCGATATAGTTCGGTGGCAATTTCCACGGGAACTGGCTTACTAAATAAATAGCCTTGGGCCGTATTGCAATTCACGGACTTCAAAAAATTCAACTGTTCTAAGGTTTCCACTCCTTCAGCGATTACCTCTAATTTTAAACCATGCCCCAGGGTGAGAATGGCTTCAATAATAGCCGCATCATGGGGCTGATTGGTGACATCTTGAATAAACGAACGGTCAATTTTTAATTTATCTAAAGGAAAATGCTTCAGGGACGATAAAGAGGAATATCCTGTGCCAAAATCATCCAAGGCAATACCGATTCCCATTTCCTGGAATCCATGTAAGAGAGAAATCGTTAAATCAACATCTTTCATCGCAATGCTTTCGGTAATTTCCAACTCTAAATAGCAAGGAGAAAGTTGGGTTTGGCTTAAAATATTGGCGATTTCTTGCAGTAAATTTTGTTGGTGAAACTGACGCGCCGATAAATTGACCGCCATCCCAATCGGAGGAAGTCCGCCTAACTGCCACTGGTAATTTTGCCGGGTAGCGGCTTCGATCGCCCAGGCCCCGATGGGACAAATTAGACCCGTTTCTTCTGCCAGGGGAATAAATTCACCCGGGGCAACTAACCCCAGTTCTGGATGCTGCCAACGAATCAGCGCTTCCATACTGACAATTCGTCCGGTTTTTAAATCAATTTGAGGTTGATAATACATCCGGAACTCGTCCCGTTCCAAAGCTTTGTGCAAACTGGTTTCTAAAACCAGTCTTTCAAATGCTTTTGTACCGATCGCTGGGGTGTAAAGCTGATAGTTGTTTCTCCCTTGTTGCTTGGCCCGATACATGGCTGCATCGGCATTTTTTAAAAGCGTTTCTACATCTTCTCCATCATAAGGAGCTAAGGCAATTCCTAAGCTGGCTTTTACATAAAAATCTTGACCCTCTAAATGAAAAGGTTCGTTAAAACACTTTAAAATTTTATTGCTAATTTCCGTGACATCTTCAGCGGAACTTAAATGATTGATTAAAAAGGTAAACTCATCCCCGCCCCAACGCGCCAGCATATCTTCTTCGGGCAAAGAAGCACTTAACCGTTCGGCGACAATTTTGAGAAGCAAATCTCCAAGAGCATGACCGAGGGTATCATTAATGGTTTTAAATCCATCTAAATCTAGAAAAATCACCCCGAGCATTTCCGCCCGGTGTTGGGTATCTGCGAGGGCCAAAGAAAGGCGCTCATTAAAGAGCAGACGATTGGCTAACCCGGTTAGGCGATCGTGAGAAGCTTCGTGACGAATCAAATTTTCAACCCGCCGTTGCATCACAGCCATATAGAGATGAGTCCCCACGGATTCAGCCAGTTTAATTTCTTCGATTTTCCAAATTTTTGCTTGTCCTTTTTTAATTTCTCGCCACGCTTCAAAGGAGGCCCTCGGTCGCTGGTTACGTTCATCTAAATCATTTCGTCCCGCCCATAAAGTTTCTGTTTCAATTTCACTACGAAACAAGGTCAAGCACCCTAAATATTGTTTATTGTATTTTAAAGGAATAATCAAGATTGAGCGGATCTTAGTAGTTTTAAAAGCTGGAGCTAAGGGATTAAAAGCTCGGGTCTGATAAAGATTACCAATACTGACACTAGGCAGATAAACGAGAGAGTTTGGGAACGAGTCGGATTCACGATTTCCGTTTAAATTAGAGGGTAAATCGAGTCCAGAATCATCAATGAGTGCCGGTTCGCCGGGAGAGAGATTTTCCTTCTGATGAGTCCCTGGCTTGGTCTCCGGAGGCGCAATGTGTTCACTCCCGTTAACCAACTGTTGCCAACAGTCCGTTTCTTCAATCCAAGCAATACTAGGTTGAACCCCATAAGTATAGATTTGAGCTACTGCCCCGGTCATGTCTGGATTGATATAGAGTCGGCCTGAATCTGCCCGTAAGGCGATAACGGTTTCTTTCAAAACAGTTTGGCGAATTTTTTTGAGGTCTAAAGGTGAGTGCAGCAATCCGCTAATTTTATTGAGGACCGATTCATCCCGAGCTTGGTGGCGAGTGCGATTTAACAAATCTGATTGGGCGATCGCAATCGACATTTGATCCACCAGCAATTGGACAATCTTAATTTCTCGTTCTGAATATCTTCTCGGTTTAGCATGATGGGACACCAACAATCCCCAAAGATGATGTTGGTTGAGAATCGGAATGGTTAAAGAAGAAGATACCCCCATATTCTTCAGATATTCCGCATGACAGGGGTCTACGGGCCAATAGCGGATACCTCTTCGGCTGATACTTTCTCCATTGTCTGCAAAATCGAATTCTTCAGTGGTTTTGCGTCCAGATGACACATCTACGATCACCCGTTGACGGGCTGTTATAAATAACTCTCGTGCCTTCTCGGGAATATCCGTAGCGGGAAACCGCAGCCCCAACATAGAGGGTAAGCGATCGCGTTGAATAGATTCCGCAATCACCTCTCCGCTGCCATCTTCTTCAAATCGATAAATTTTGACCCGATGGGTATTTAAAAAAGCGCGAATTTCTCGGGCGGTAGTTTCTAAAATTGCATTTAATTCTAAAGATTGACGAATTCGACTAGCAATCCGATTTAATAAATTTTCTAGATCTAATATTGGCCCTGAATTGCGCTTGATTTTTCTACGAATCATTACTGATTTCTCCCCTTGATTAGCATTGTAATTGTAACCGGGGATATCCGGACCCGGTGTTTGGCCTAAATGCTAAAATGTATGAGCTAACTACTGCCTATGAAAATTTTGAAGTAAAGAAGCCCGAGGGCCACTCTATTCCCGGTTACCTTTTATCTTAGGCGTTACAGGTCAATTGGTTTACCGATTACCCAACTCGAAAGTATTTATGTTAATGTTACGAGTTTTAAGCAGAAACGATGACAATAGTGGCATTGTTTTAATATTTTTTAGTAAAGCGACTCGCTTCCCTCTCTTGTGTTCCAGGATGCGATCGCCCCTGGGTTCTAGAAACTAGCCGAGGCTCCTCATCCCTGACCCGGACGGGAATTGGCCCGGATCCTAATAATAGGGCCAAGAATCCTCCCCTGGGCTATCCGGTAAAGACCCCGCACTGCCCCTTCCAGCATCCGCCCGCCTTGTTTCCCCTGCAAACCCTGCATTTAAACCGTCCGGTGAGGCTCCTGAACCGTACCCTGGCTGTACAGAACTCCAGGGTTCTGCGTCATCACAGAAATATCCAGAGAAAAGTAATCCCCATTCTCATGGTAAAATCCGATTTCTCTGAATGCGTGAGGCGATCGCCCGCTTGCACTCAACCCTTGGGTAGAGAACAATTTAGGTAGCGGCGATCGCCTTGGCTAAGGACTGGCGATCGAGGATTTTTCCTGAACCCGAGGCATTCTGTGTTAAAATATATTTCGCAGATAAAGTTTGATTGTCGTGTTTGTTGCGATACAGACAAGCCAACAAACACAATCGGGTTTTAAAGCCAATTCAAAACAGATAGCCAGTTGTGGACAAAGCGCGATTGGGCGGCTTTGTACTCCGATCTGCGAGCCTTCGATTGTGAACCCCACCCTCGCAAACGGCTCGACAGGGGAGGAATGCCCCCATCAGCTATTTCCGTGACTGGAATATCAAGCTTACCCGAGTTGGGGTAAAGCGCATTTCACCCGCCCATCTTATTGTTGATACTCAGGAGGATACCGGATGACTCAAGTCGTTGTCGGCGAAAATGAAGCGATCGAATCTGCACTGCGCCGCTTTAAGCGTCAAGTTGCAAAAGAGGGAATTTATGCAGACATGAAGCGTCAGCGTCACTTTGAAACTCCCCTAGAAAAGCGTAAGCGCAAAGAAATCGCACGCCGCCGCAAACGCAGATATTCCAGATAAAAGACCCTCAACCCGCTCATCGGAGCGGGGGTCATTATTTGCCATTAGCCTTTGCATTAGATAGTCCGGGAGCGGGAAGCAGTTTGCTAGAAACGCTAATACTGCTTTAACGCCCGTTCTATCTCCCGCTTGTGGTCCCGTTCCTTCACCGCCGCTCGCTTATCGTGGAGTTGCTTGCCTCGAACCAGAGCAATCTCTACCTTAACTAACCCACGCTTGAGATACATCTTTGTCGGTACCATTGTCAAGCCTTTCTGCTCCACCTTGCCAATCAACTTGCGGATTTGATCGCGGTGTAGCAAAAGCTTCCGACTCCGGGTCGGCTCATGGTTAAAATAGACACTGGCCGTCTGATAGGGGGAAACATTCACATTCAGCAGCCACGCCTCGGCATCCCGAAACAAGACATACCCATCTCGGATATTCACCTTCCCTTCCCGAATCGATTTAACTTCGGTCCCTTTTAATTCAATCCCCGCTTCGTATTTTTCCAGAATCTCATATAAAAAACGGGCTTGACGATTATCACTGACTATTTTGATCCCTTCGCTTTGTTGCGCCATCTGTATTTCTTGGTTTCTACTTATTCTATGATCAACGAAAGGCGATTCAGCTAAAAACTAGCCTGAACGCCTTTGTGTTATTTCTAGCCTATCGTTTTTAACAGCCTACTAAGGGAACTCCAAAAAATAAAATAGCAATTGTAGGGTGGTGAAGCCACCGAACAGAAGGTGGGCATTGCCCACCCTACTCCTTTAAAAACTGAATAGGAATGATTTATTTTTTGGAATACCCTAAGATAAATCTAACCCGATCGCCCCGATCCCGAACCAACCAACCCAGAACCCACAGACTCCAAGTCGTTCCCCCCAGTTTGTAGTAACGACTTCAGTCGTTCTCTAGTCCGGGGATACCATAAAGGTTACAAAGCAGGTTTTTTCAGAAGAATTTTTCTAGATTGGCACCCAATTTGGGCTAAAAACCCGGTTGATTGTCCCTGGGGTCTCATACTCTACCCATGATGTAGAGCAAGGATTTACGATTCATCCCTAATTTTAAACAAGCTAAAGGCTGGAGTTTCTTCGCATTCAGGCGCTCTATTGCCTATCCTAGATAAAGAGCAGCGAGAGAAACAGGGATGTTCGGACACAATAATCACAAAAGTCAGATTAAAATTGCCATTGTTGGGGATGTACACGAACAATGGGAAGCCGCCGATGGGGAAGCGCTGACCCAACTCGGGGTTGATTTAGCGCTGTTTGTAGGGGATTTTGGGAATGAGTCAGTGCCGATTGTCCGGGCGATCGCCGCCTTGGATATTCCCAAAGCCATTACCCTTGGAAACCATGACGCTTGGTTCACTGCGACGGACTGGGGTCGCAAAACCTGCCCTTACAATCGCCGGAGTGAGGATTGGGTCCAGTCCCAACTGGATATCCTCGGCGAGACTCATGTGGGGTATGGCAAGTTAGATTTTCCAGAATTTGGGTTAACGGTGGTGGGGTCCCGTCCTTTTACCTGGGGAGGGTCGGAATGGAAATATGCAGATTTTTATAGCGATCGCTGCGATGTTAGCAGTTTTGTGGAGTCTACCGATCGCATTATGGCAGCGGTTAAACGCGCCAGCTTTGATACGATCATTTTTCTGGGCCACAATGGACCCAAAGGCTTGGGCGATCAGCCTGAAGACCCCTGTGGCAAAGATTGGAAACCCCTGGGAGGTGACTTTGGGGACCCCGATTTTGCCGATGCGATCGCCCAAACCCGCAAAATGGGCAAAACCATCCCCCTCGTCACCTTCGGACATATGCACCACCGCCTCCGCCACACTCAAACCCAGTTGCGTAAATCCCTGCATACCACCCCCGATGGCACTGTTTACCTGAATGCGGCCCGCGTCCCCCGGATTGTCCCTACAGAGATAGGTCAATTACGCAACTTTTCCCTCGTTGAATTACAAGGGAATACTGTGACTCGCGCCTCCCTGGTTTGGGTGGATCAAAATTTCGCAGTCGCCTCGGAAGAGGTGCTGTATCAACAATACCCGGAATCCGTTGCTACCTCAGCCTAGGGGCGATCGCATTTTTTCCCCCATTGACTCTTTCAATTCCAGACAACTCGGGGTAAGATAATACCAAGCCGCACTGGAGAGGTGGCAGAGTGGTCGATTGCGTCTGACTTGAAATCAGATGAATCCGCAAGGGTTCCGGGAGTTCGAATCTCCCCCTCTCCGTTGATTAAACCTCAAGAGAAGCCCGCACCCTCAAGCACTCTGTTGGTTAACGGGAGACCTAACCCCCCCACCCCCTCTCCTAAGAGGTCAGGGGGAGCCGGAAAGCCCATCCCCTCTTAGGGGAGGGGTTTGGGGAGAGGTCTCTTTCTTGATTCGCCAACAGAGTCCTCAAGGGTGGGGCTACACGAACAAAGCCCGCACTTCGACCCTTCGACGGGGCTCAGGGCAGGCTTTACTCAGCACAGGCCTACGCGGGCTCAATAGTAGCAATTATTGTAGGGTGGGCACTGCCCACCTACAGGACGAAGGTGGGCAGTGCCCACCCTACTACTTTTACCAACCGGATTTGGTATCAGTCGTTAATCCCCCATCCAAACGCGCCTCTACTGCTTCCCCCCAACATTCTTCCCTAGTTGGGGTCAATTTTGACATACTATAAGAAGAGTAAAATCCTAAAAAAACCCGATGACTGATAACCGGATCAGGGCTTATATCCAACTCATTCAAAAATTATTAGATTGTCCCGAAGGAGAAGAAATCGAGATTCTCCGACAGAATGAAGAGTTAGTCGATGTTCAATTTATCTACATTTTAGAACAGGCAGCCGCCCGAGCAGAAACCGAAGGGGAAGAAGACGCAGCTAGTTTTTTAGGGGATTTAGCCGAACAATTAAAACTCGCCTTTGGACAAACCACAGAAATGATGAACCCCGATCGCAGCGATCGGACTGAGGCATATATTAAAATCATTGAGGGAATCTTAGCCTGTAAAACCGGGGAAGAAGTCGCCCTACTTTTAGATAAAAACTCCGATTTAGTGGACCGAGGATTCGTACAAGTTCTCGCCCAAATTGCTCAAATGCTGACCGAAAATGGGAAGCCAGATTCTGCCGCCTTTTTAATCAATATGGCAACGGAAATCTCCGCTGTCATTGAGGAAGATTAACATCATTCAAGGGTCAAAGGCTATAAGGAGTGCTTTCGCGGAGCGTGCCGTAGGCTTCACATCTTGCTCGCTTTCTTAACAATAGCGAGCAAGATGCTCGCACTCCTCACCGGCTTGTCAGCATCATGCACTCCCAAGAATTACGCGAATAACTGTAGAAATTGCATTAAGAGGCGGTTAATCGCACCCTCCCACCCCTCGCTCCAAACCGTTACGGGAACGGAACTGCGCCAACTCTGTGGACATAGTTAGAAAAACCCTAGACAAATATAGCGGTTCCCGGACTCATGAGGTACAATACATAGGAAAACTGACTCATATAGCAGTTCCCAGACTCATGAGGTACAGATGCGATTAGGAGTAGGAGTGCGAGCATCTTGCTCGCTTGAAGAATAGCGAGCAAGATGCTCGCACTCCAAAAAAATATACGCCAATAACTCTGGAAACCGCTCTACTTATTCCTCCTGAGATGTAGAGGGGTTAATCCTCCTGAATATTACTATCTTCGGCAGCTTCCCGAACTAAATCTAATGGCAACTCTAACGATTCAGCAATAGCTTCTAAACTTAAGCCATGACGCAATAAGGGTTTCACTA
>NZ_JAFLQW010000423.1 GCF_017313335.1 Phormidium pseudopriestleyi FRX01
CAACTCCAGAAGCAGCAACTCCAGCGGAAACCACGCCGGAAGCAGCAACTCCAGCGGAAACTCCAGAAGTAGAAACTCCGGAAGTAGAAACTCCGGAAGAAACGACTGGAAGGGAAGCTCGACTGGTGGTGATTGGCAACTCAGAATTTGCGATCGATGGGAACTTTCAATTGCAATTAAATGGAGATGTTTTCCTTAATTCTGTAAGCTGGTTAAGCAAACAAAATGAGCAAACCTTATCCATTCGTCCTAAAGCAGTTCTGAATCGTCGGATCTCGATGACTCCGCAACAAGCTCAACAGTTAGCTTGGGCTGCTGTGGGATTTTTACCCTTATTTGGATTGGTGACTGCTGCCGGTTTCTGGTGGAAACGACGTTAGATCGAAAGAGCAAACGACAAAAAAGATGAAATTTCAACGGTCTACTTTACTGCTGTTATTCCTGGCGGCCAGCTTCACAGGTGCGGTTTACTTTTACGAAGTGAATGTCGTGCCATCCCAGAAAGCGGCGCAGGAAAATCAGAAGCAAATTTTTACCTTTCAAGAAGACCAGGTAAAATCTTTTGTACTGACGACGGAGGAAAGAACATTGCGCTTTCAACGGGGGGCGATCGCAGAAAGTAGAGAACCGGGCGAACCCCTTTGGATTATGGAAGTCATCGAGAGTGCACCGAATCCTGTAGAAACCCTGACCCCCCAAACACCAGAAACACCAGAAACAACAGAAACACCAGAAACACCAGAAACACCAGAACTTGCTCCCGCGACACCTTCTATTCCCGCAACCTATCCTGCCAATGAAGCGTATGTGGCCTTCTTGTTGAATGAATTAGTCAGAGGAAAGAGCGATCGCCTTTTGAGCGCCACCCCCCAACAAATTAGAGATTATGGGTTAGAAAACCCCCAGGCAACCATCGACATTACCCTCAGAACCGGAGAAACCTATCAACTGGTTGTGGGTAATCGTGACTTTACCGGCAGTAATCTTTACGCCCAAGTTGATCCCCGCCGAGGTACCCTCACGGCGCAACCTGTTTTATTACTCTCAACTAACTTAGAAAATGCAGTCGATCGCCCCCTAGAAGAATGGATTCAAACACCCGAAGAAAGTATCGAACAAAATCGTAGCGTTCCTGAACCCTTCCCCGATGAAGGAGAGAATCAGCAATCGCCCATTCCCAACCCTTCCCAAGAACCAGAAGCGATCGATCCCGAATAAAAATACTGCCACAAACGCTCCCCTCCGGTCCCCTCCCCTTGGCAAGGGGAGGGTTAGGGTGGGGTCCCTCCGCTGATGTATTAGAGTGTATTAACTGATGACCAGTCCAACTGCAACGTTACTTGTTTCTTGTCCCGATCGCCGAGGATTAGTCGCGACGATCGCCAATTTTATCTATTCCCATAACGGGAATATTATTCATGCGGATCATCATACAGATTTTGCCGCTGGGTTATTTTTGACTCGAATCGAGTGGCAACTGGATGGGTTTGATTTACCCCGGGAGGCGATCGCCTCTACCTTCAAAGAAACCATTGCCGACCCCCTTGATGCCAATTGGCAACTGCATTTTTCCGACACCATCCCTCGCCTCGCGATTTGGGTGAGTCGGCAAGATCATTGCTTACTGGATTTGCTATGGCGGCAGAAGGCGAAAGAATTTCATTCATCCATTCCTTTAATTATCAGCAACCATTCGGACCTAGAAGAGATTGCCCAACAGTTTGGGGCCGATTTCCACTGTCTTCCAATTACAAAAGACAACAAAATTAGTCAGGAAGCCAAGCAGCTTGAATTACTGAAACATTATAACATTGATGTGGTAGTTTTGGCAAAATATATGCAGGTTTTAACTGCTGAGTTTGTCCAAAATTTCCGGACTGTGATTAATATTCACCATTCATTCTTGCCTGCTTTTGCTGGAGCAAAACCGTATCATCAAGCCTATAAAAGGGGGGTTAAAATTATTGGGGCTACAGCACATTATGTCACGGCTGACTTAGATGCAGGGCCAATTATTGAGCAAGATGTTGTCCGGGTCAGCCATCGAGATGAGGTGACGGATTTAATTAGGAAAGGCAAAGATTTAGAACGGATGGTGTTAGCGAGGGCGGTTCGTCTGCATTTGCAAAATCGAGTCCTGGTTTATGGAGATCGCACCGTCGTCTTTGGATAACGCTAGGCTATTGATACAGTAAAGATTAGAAACCGGGTTTCTGGACAAAAGTTTTATTAACTTGCCACCAATGAGGGGGAGAAAATCGGTTTCTGGTCCTAGAACTTAAGAGTTAACCCTAAGTTTTAGGCGGAATTTAGTCAGATTGATAATTGTTTTTATTGGGTATTTATTCTAGGCTGCTCTTAACTTTATTTTTCAGGGTATAATGCTTTTGACTTTAGTTTCACTGCAGATGTTTTAGTCTTTTAGATTTACATTTTAAGGCATGTCTAGCCAAGGTAACATCATTATCATTGAGAGTTTTATCTATCAATTCCAGAGGACAATCAGAACGCTTAAGAATGTCGAAGAGTATTGCTCTCCCCATCGAATAGTCAGAATCATTTTTTCCAATATAGTAAAGTATGTTAAACTTTTCTTCAGGGATAGAGTCATTGGCTTGCAGGAATAATCTGAAAGCTTTCCATCTATGATGTTCTGCTCTATGGTCTTCCCCTTTAATGTATTCTTTTTTTATTGAGGCAAAAACCTCAATATTTATTATTTCTGCTTCAATCCATTCTTCGCTAAATTGAAGTTCAGTAAAAAGAGGATCTTCAATTATTTCGTCGTAATTCATAATTAATTCCAAGTATAAACCATTGCTGAAGTAAACTATTCATCTAAATCATTGTACTTGAGCCAACGAATAATTTTTCTTAGCCTGTTGCGAATGAGTGGGAAATTTTCATCAATTACTTTCCGTTGTTTATTGGTTGGAGATGGGTCTCCTGGCATAGTTTCTCCATTAATTTTTATTCTGGTTTCTGGTCCACCACCTGTAATATGAACATGAGCTGGCGAATGATCGTTGCTTCTATAATTATGAACTATCTTGATTTCTCCCTGTTCGGCAATTACTTTATCTGGTAGTGTTAGCTCTGTATACTTTCCACCCTGTTTGCAATCAGCATTATGAACCAAAACCTCAAGGTCAGAGATAAAATAAGTATGAAAATCCTCAACCTCGAAGTTATAAACCTCAAAATCACCTTCCCTTTTCCCAATCCAATCGATATCAATAATAACACCATCTTCCGTCTGGAACAAGTCCCCAACCTGTAAATCCCCAGCCTCAACCCAACCCTTATCCGGCACCCAGAACGGATGCTCCTCAGTCGTCGAAATTACCTCCCCATCCACATACAAATCAACCAAAACATCTGTCTCGCGAACAAACGTCTGCAAAACCTGCCGCTTCTCAATCTCCCCAGGTGTAGTTGGGTTATCCGCAATAACCCAATCTCCAACCTTAATATCCTCAATATCCTTCTCACCCTCTGGCGTTAGAATCTCAGTACCGGCCACAAAACAAGCACTAGGATTAGGTAGATCCGTAGCCATCTGCGTCTTCTGAGAAGACCGCAGCATATCATCAACACTACCAGCCGCACGACCTACATCATCCGCTACCCCACCAGCAGCGCGATTAGCCGCCCGCATAGTTCCCAGAGAATTCGCAACACCCGCAACTGCTATTTCTGCATAAGGAGCCAAACTCAGCAAATTAAAGACATCGGTATAATCCCACTGACCGTCTGCCAAACCCATGCCAGCTTCATAAATCCCATACCCTTCTCCCGCCGCTGCAATACCCGTCGCAAAAGTCGTCCCCCACTTCGTCGCCCCCATCTGACCCGCAAGGGCAGCAGGTAACTTGAAACCCAGAATGAACGAGGTACTGATTCCCGCCAGATTTCCCATATTCCATAGGAACCCATGGTCGCCCTCCTGGACCTCCCCGTAATCCTCCCGGCGAATTGCCGTCGTAATCCCGCCCTCAACCCCATGCGCGTAACCCGCTACCCACTGGTCGAACATCACCAGCGCTTCATCCCCTGAGATGCTACCCCCATTTGCGTACTGACCTCCCACATACCCAAGGGAGGAACTCACACTCACCAGAATCGCACCAAAACTAATGCCAGTCACCACCTCTGACAACGTAAAATACCCAGTTGGGTCAGTATTATTAACCGGATTGCCATGAGCGTACTGATAGTCATGTTGACTCATGGGGTCATTTAAGAAACCTGCAAAGGCATCCTTAGAATTGACACTCCCACGTCTAAAGAGCGTGGGATTCTGTAAGAGTCCAGAATCTGAACCTTAAGGGCGTAGTCAATGCACCCCTACCAACTCCATCAAGATTCAATCCCAATGTTGTCGCTACTTTTC
>NZ_JAFLQW010000316.1 GCF_017313335.1 Phormidium pseudopriestleyi FRX01
AACCGATCGCCCTCCGCAGATTCTCTCATCTCAGGGGTGGATATTCCTCGCTCATCTCTTCTTCTAGTCAACCCTTGCACCTTATCCAAAATAACCAAAACCATAATTCGGATTCCTTTGATACAAGATTTACGAGGATACAGTGGGCGCTTTCCTCTTAGCAGAGTGACTACCATTTTATAAAAAAATGTAACAATTTAGGGCATTTTTATAAATTAAAATCACCCCATCTCCCAGTTCGATCGCAATTTGATTTTTGCGGGGAGGTTGCCAGAAAATGGTGAGTAATTCCATCTCGGGTTCATAGTAGAGTTTTACTTGCACCCTGGTTTCTCCTTCTTTGATTGCATCAGTTTGATAGGCTGTGCTCAGAAATTCATCTCCATTTAAGCGACGAGCAACGGCAACCACCCAGCGTCTTTCTTTAAGGATAAGGCAGAACAGCCGCACATGGGGATCGTGGCTACTGCTACGAATTTCATCGGGGGCAGTTAGCGCGGGTTGAATGTCTGCATTAAAGACTCAGAACAAAATTAATACGGAATTTCGCAATACTGATAAGTCTATAAAAACGAGTATTTGTAGGGGCGCAATGCTTGCGCCCCTACTATAAGTTTTTATAGACCTTTAAATACCGTATGGAGTATAACTCAGAAATAGCCGCCTCACCGGGCAAACTTAAAATTTAGGGTGAAGCGCCGCCAGAATTTTCAATGCGCTGAGGGTGAGCGCTTCAGTTGGATGAGTGACTCTGGACTCGGGACAACGAGACTCCCCATCACAAGTGCCCTGGCAAAAAGCGCTTCTCTACTCTTGTGAATTATCCAAATAATTCCTCTCAAACCCTTGATTTTAAAGGAATACGACTCCCAAACTGGGCTAAAGTTTTATCAAAAATCTGCTGGGTTTCAGTGGCCCCTACGCATCAAGTCTGTGAAGTTTTCATAAAAAAGTCAAAAAAACGCATAAAAACCCGGGTTTACTCCTAGAGATAGATATAGAATCATAGGAGATATTTTGCTCATGTGCTTACAACTTCTAGGAGAATACATCCCACCCCTGTTCGGGGAAGCGTTTTTTCATCGAGTTCACCCTGCTTGTACCGATGACCCGATGTACCCAGCCCGATCGCACCACGGCGATCGCCTTCTTTAATCGCTTCCCACTCAACTCTTCAAAAGCAGATGAACAACCCAAATACTCAAGATATTATCCCGACGTGCCTCTCGTCAAAGACCCTGCGACTGGAGCAAATTTGCCAGTCCCAGTTTCAACCCCGAAACTACTTTAACGAAGTGGCAATGGAGGAACTCGCCGCTAGTATCAAAGCACATGGGATCCTTCAGCCACTACTGGTGCGCCCGATCGCCGGGAATCAATATGAGTTGGTCGCTGGAGAACGTCGGTATAAAGCCGCTCAATTCCTGGGATTAACGGTAGTGCCGGTGACAGTACGGGAAATGACCGATACAGAAGTGCTACAGTACGCCTTGGTCGAAAATTTACAACGGGAGGATTTGAATCCCGTTGAAGAAACTGAGGGCATTCTGCAACTGCTGGAAATGCGCCTGCAAAAGGACCGGGACTGGATTATCTCTCTGCTCAACCATATAGCGAATGGCAAACGGGGACTTACGGACAGCGCCGTCCGTAATCGTGAACAACAAGTGATTCAAGAGATATTTTCCACCCTCGGCAGACTCTCCCCTGAATCGTTCCGAGCTCATCGCCTTCCTTTGCTCAAACTTCCTCCGGAACTGTTTGAAGCCCTTCGCTATGGACGGATTCAGTGGACTAAAGCGAAGGAAATTGCCAAATTACAGTCCGAGTCTGAGCGGTTGGCGCTCCTAGAACGGGCGATCGCCCAGGCGCTGAGTCTGCGACAAATTCAACGAATCGTCCGGGAGAAAAAAATACCGAGAGACTCAGCACAACAACAACGCGAGGTGGAAGGACTTCTGCAAAAATTTACCCAGTTTAAGGCATGGGAGAACCCTGATAAGCGCAATAAAATTGAATCGTTGCTCACGGAGTTAAAACAACTCTTATCGGAACAGGATTGAAAAATCATGGTTTAAAGTAAGACAATTATAGTTAAAACTTATTTTGATTTGCAAGGAAATGATTGGCTGATTTATGTTTACAGCAAATCATCTCCTTGCCAATTTTCATGATAAATTAATCTCATATCTTATAATTTTTGAAAGCCTTTTAAAATTGGTGGCTCTATTCAAATAAGTTCCAAGGGTATTCCAAAAAATAAATCATTCCTATTCGGTTGTTAAAGGAGTTAAAGGAGTAGGGTGGGCAATGCCCACCGAACAGAAGGTGGGCAATGCCCACCGAACAGAAGGTGGGCAATGCCCACCCTACAATTGCTATTTTATTTTTTGGAGTTCCCCAATGTTTAATTCCAGGCTATCCCTTTACCCTTGAATGAAAGAGGGAGCATTTTATTTTTCCTGTAACTTATATAGCGCGTCTAAATGAATTTGACATAAAGAAAGCGAGCAAGATGCTCGCACTCCTGGGGTCTCGGGCTTTGCATCGAGCTTCGCTATTTTTATAGCAAACGGCACACAAAATTGGCTATATCACCTGTCAATCAATTGGACAATTCTACATAATCCGTGGGAGCTAGATACTCCCACGGATTAATTTTAGGGGAAAATGTCCAAGGGAGATTTGATGCGAACTAAATCACTAGAAGTTAACTGTAAAACGTGAAAAAGTTAATCTTTTTAAATCTTTTTGTTTAAAAATTGTGATTAAAGCAAAGCGCTATAAATCGGCAAGTTGATATTTGTTAAGTTTTGTAAACACAAAAAATATCCTGGCTTTTTAGGTTAATATAAAAAGACCAGGATATTCCTGAGTGTGAAATAAGAGATGCAAGCTCTTGATTCCACGGTTCCGTATCTCATCATACATTATGAAAGCAAAATTCGCCATTACATCAATGTTGACGGCTGCGGCAGTTGCGATCGGTGCAACTGTCACCTTCCAGCAGCCT
>NZ_JAFLQW010000593.1 GCF_017313335.1 Phormidium pseudopriestleyi FRX01
GGAGATCAAATCGTCATCGACCTGCTTTCCGATAGCTTTGACACCATTGTGACCCTCATCGGACCCAATGGCATGACGATGGCAGAGAATGACGATGGCCCTGATGGGACCACCAACTCCCTCCTCTTTGCCCGCATCACCGAAGGCGGAAATTATATCGTCCGAGTCCGATCCTTTGGCGAAGGAGGAACCGGCTCATTTAACGTCAAAGTCACTCGTCTGCGCCCTATCTAATCAAGCTTGGACGTAATATCAATTGTAGCAACGGCTATTACGTCCAAAAAAATTTTTCAAAAAACGCTTGCCAACCACCAAAATGTTTGCTATGTTAGTTAAGCATGAAAAAACCAGCCGGGATAGCTCAGTTGGTAGAGCAGAGGACTGAAAATCCTCGTGTCACGAGTTCAAGTCTCGTTCCTGGCATTCATTCTCCACAAGGCTTTCAGCCTCTAGCAACCCCCCGAGTGGCTTTAGTCACTCGGGGGGTTGCTTTTTGGCTGAAACGCTTCCCAGTAAAGGGTTTGAGGATTAGCTAGAAAATGGCTAGAAATAAGCTAGAAATAATAGCGCATCAGGGTGGGTACGCTATCCCCGATCCATTGAGCAACTTTGGCGGGGCTTTCACCTTTAGTAAGGCAAAAAGTAGCAAAAGAATGGCGCGTGTTGTACTGGGGGCGGTAGGCGATCGCCAGCCAATCCATAGAAAACCGTTCCATAGAATTCGTCAAGTTAGGCTTTTCAGGCTATGATGCCACTCACCTTGCCAGTGCAGAACGCAGTCATGCCGATATATTTTTATCCACCGATGACCGGCTCATCAAGACAGCCAAAAGAAAAAGTCAGTTAATCCATATACCCGTTGACAATCCTGTTCAATGGCTACTGAACATTATGCAACAACCCGAGTAAACCCATGACTAACACTCAGAAAGATATTATCAAAAAAGGATATCAAGCCTTAATAGATTCATTAGGAGTCGTCGATACAATTCGGTTTATTCAATACTTTAGCCCGGGTCAGGGTGACTATACCCAAGACCGCCATCAATGGTTGGAAAAAATGTCATTAAACGATATTTTACTCGCCATGAGGCAGTGGGAACAAAACGATAATCATCAATACGATGAAATTATAGGAGATGAGGAGTAAAGGATGGTCAGAAAAAAGTTTAAAAACTTAGCAATGCCCTGTCCTCCTCAACAGGAATTGTGTTCATTTCAGGGCTTCAAGTTCCTGGACCCCCTTACCAACACCTTTCATCCCGCTATCCCCTCTCCTGTTGCACCAAAATCCTAAATTAGGGAACCATAATGAGAGAGTTCTCGCCTTGCCTCCTCCGCCATCTGACGACGGAGAGACTGGGGTAAAATCACCTCCCCATTCGGTCGCCAAGACCGTAAACGCATTCGCACATTAATATCTCCCTCTCGAATCCAAGCTCGATAATAGGCATCCGCCTGACTGCGGTTGGCTAACACTTCTAATGCGGCAGCGCGATCGCCCTCATCCTGCACCTGCCGCCTCACTAACTCCCCTATAGAGTCATACTCCACCGGCTCAAACGTCCCATGACGCACCGTCCCCTCCACATAGCGATGAGCAAAATCCCGGGGAAAGCGCAACAATAGCAACTTACGTGGCAAATAAAAATTAAACCCCCAAGCTCCCTCTAACTCCGCCTCCACCTCTTCGGAAGTGGGTAAATCACCCTGCCGCCGCATCTCCCGCAACACCTTGGGCACCTGGGGGTCACCCCAAGCTAACACCGTGAGTTGGGGGGAAGTGATTCGATCTAAGCGATAATTGTGCCAACCCATCTCCCCCTCGGGTGTTTCTCCCCAAGCGCTGAGATACTTAGCTCGACGCACATAATGTAAGCAGACGGGATAAGTCGTGAATCGGACGATTCCGCCTTGGGCCAACTCATACTCAAACTGTACCACTCCCGAAGAGGAAGTGCGCCACAGTTGTTCCAGTTGGTCTTGATAGGTGTCTACCTGTTCTTGCACTTCGGGAGATAGGATGTAATCCAGGTGGATAAAAATGCGCCGTTGTGCTCGGTTGTGGAGCGGTTCTGCTGGGTTTGCATCGGAGGCGATTTGTTCCCATAAAGATTGGATGAGCACTTCTAAATTGGGCTGAATGAAGGAAATATCTTCCAGTAACGGTAACAATTCTCGCACTTGGGATAGGGGTAACAAAGCTGCATCAGCTTGCGGGGCGATCGCCCGTTGTAAAGCAGGCAGACTCGGCAACCCTTCCGCCGAGATACATTGATATTTCCCTCGGGATACAGACTCCAACCAGCCGAGTTCCGCCAGTTGCTTCAAATCATCGCGAATCGAACGGTGGACTGTGGTAAAAGGCGCTTGTTGCACTAGGACCTCTAGTTCCTCCGGTGCCAACCCACTCAAGTGGATGACATCCTGCATCCAAGAGTCGGGGGACTGTTGGGACGTTAACAGCAATTCGGTGACGGTTCGGTGACAAATACAGCCGCCATCGGTGCATTGGTATTCCAACTGTTCCGCTGTCAA
>NZ_JAFLQW010000128.1 GCF_017313335.1 Phormidium pseudopriestleyi FRX01
AATGTGATATACGGACGGAATCAAGGGATTCACGTTTCGGGTCACGGTTGCCAAGAAGAACATAAGTTAATGATTGCATTGACTCGGCCTAAGTTCTTCCTCCCCGTTCACGGCGAACATCGAATGCTGGTGCAACACTCAAAAATCGCACAAAGCATGGGTGTTCCCGCCGAAAATATGGTGATTATCAATAATGGGGATGTGGTCGGATTGACGACGGATAGTCTCGGCATTATTGATCAAGTCCCGTCCGGGATTGAACTGGTGGATGCTTCCCGTTCTGGGGTGGTGAAGGATGAGGTGCTCAAAGAACGTCAACAGTTGGCGGCGGATGGAGTCGTTACCATTGCAGCGGCGATCGGTTGGGATGGCAAATTGGCCGCTGACACTGCGACTCACTTGCGCGGGGTGGTTTCATCCATTGAGCCTAATCTGCTGAAAAAGTGGATCGGTCAAATCATCGAAGGAGTTTTGAGCGATCGCTGGTCTGAGTTCTCTCGCACCCTGGAAGATGGTACTCCCGAAGTTGACTGGATGGGACTGCAAAACCATATTGAGCGAGATATCCAGCGGATGTTACGCCGGGAACTGCAAAGTAATCCGTTGCTGGTGTTCTTGATGCAAAATCCCCAAGAACCGCCCACGGCAGAAGCGCAACCTGCTACAACTGGACGCCGACGCACGCGATCGACTGCTACGGTTGCGTCTTAGTCTAAGAAACAGTCCCCAGGCTCAAGCCTGGGGCTATACGAACGAAGCCCGCCTGCGCGGGCTAATTTTTTGGAGTTATAAACTGGAATCAATCACTTGCATATTCGGAACATTCAGCAAATCCTCACCGCCTTGATGAACCCGTAATGTGGTTGGTGCACCACCATCTTCGACAATGGGGGTAGATAGGATATAAAAATAATCTTCCTGTTGCCAGCCTGTATGACAGAATCCATCGCGACAAGTTATTTTGCCTGCTGTTAAGGCAAGACAGTCATTTTGGTCATTACAGCCATAGTAAGTGAGGTTTCCCGTGTTATTGCGACCATCCCAGGTTTCACCCTGACCCACGGTGACTGTCCATGTGCCATTACTGAGAACTTGCCAGTTTTCACCCAGCATGACGACATCAGAAATCACCGTTTGCCGATTATTTGCACCACAGAGTCCGGTGTTGTTACAATGTTCCGGTGGCATGACAGCATCATCATAGATAAACCGGAGGGTCTGGTTGGTCAGGGATGGACTGCGATCGCACAGATCGGCACTCGCCCCCACCTCCGAGGTTTTCCCGTCGCGACTGGTCACCGTAACGTAACACAAAATATCGCGCGATCGGGCGGAATCAAACACCCCAATCGTCGGAAAATTCTGAGGGATGGTGTCCGTCGTTTCCGGAGTTGTCTGACTGATTCCCGTGTTTCCCGCCTCGTCCGGAACGCCAGTACAGGACCCCAAACATAACATTAAACCCACTAAACCCATCGTTAACCTACGTTGTTGTCTCATTCGGGAATTCCCTCTCATTTCAACCCTTGTATTCAAAACTCTGGCATCTCAATCCAGAAACCGAGTTTTTTCCCAAAATCTCTATCGGCTTTGCAACAAATTTGGGTAAGAAACTGGTGTCTGATGCCATTGATCTCATTCTGTACCGATGCCCTAGTTCCGTTTTATCCGACGTTTCGTCAATTGGCAAGAACTGACACAGGGTCCAGCCCGGTTTAATTGCCTGATCTGGCACTTCTATCCCAGAACAGGCTATAATCAAGCCGATATCTTCGTTTGTGCGATAGAAAAAATTTGCCATGAATGATTCATCGTCCCCAGTTGCTCAATCTCTTTTAGCATTCATCCGTCGTAGCGTTCCAGGGTACGGGATCCGGGGAGGGTTCGGAGTTGCCGCACTGTTGATGACCCTGACTCTGGGCTATAATTCTGACTCCCAAACCTTTGCGGCGGATCATGTTTCTGTACCGAATACACAGGCGATCGCAACTTATCACAGTCCCCCGCTATTGGATACGGGATGGGGTGAAGTGGGGGTGAATACTCCTTTTAACCGCGATCGCATCCAGGCCCTGTTTCCCAACTATCGGGTTGAATCCAGCCAAATTTCTCAGGAAGGGATGTCTGAACCTGTTATCGAAGTCTACGACGACAGTATCCTAGTCGCTCGAATTTACCCCACAGACCCCAATAATCCCAACCTCGGCATAGTGAGGATCACCATCTACGATGAATCCATAGCAGGACCCGGGGGAGCAACCGTTGGGACATCTTACAACCAAACCCCCGGTTCCAGTCGATTTGACTGCGGACCTGGAGAGGGACCCACAACAAATTACGTTCTTTGTCATTCTCCAGAGGGCGATCGGATTCAATATATTTATGGTCCAATCAATCGGGAAAGTCGTCGTCCCCTGATGGAGCTTCCCCCAGAAAATGTCCTCGGTAACGCCCGTCTCGATCGCCTCGTTTGGTTGAATTGGCAGGGAAGATAAATCAATAGTCTGTTAAACCAAATTTAGTAAAATTATTTGCCTTGCCAATCGTTGCACTTGCGATATAAAATTCATCGGGCAGGGTCATTTTTTTTGCCAATCCTTGTAAACATCGTTCATATAGCGAACCTAAATCATTCTGACAATGGGTCCAAACCTAAGAGTCTTGTAGTGCGGTAAGCGAAGCCATGCCGCAGGCTTTGCATCTTGCTCGCTATCTTTATAGCAAATTCATTTAGACTGGCTATACCTCTCGAATTTTCATCGATTCTACTTCTCCCGTTTCAGAATTGATTTTGAAAATTTTATAATTTCTATTAATTTTTGCAGAAGGAATTAACGCATATTTAGGTTCAGGAGTAGCTAAATCATATCCAAATGTAATAAACCAGTATTTTTTATCTTCTGAAATTACAACTTCTTCCAACCTTAAATCCTGGATATCCAATGGGCCATTTTGACTCATCAAATCTTGCACGGAATTAAAATAATTTTGGGCAGCCAGGACTGCTTTTCGCACGTCAAGCATGGTGCACTCTCAGGGTTAATGTTTTCAAGCGGACAGTTTGAGAAGGGACAGATGGAAGCATCTGTCCCTAGAGGTTGCTGGATTTTAAGCCAACATCAAACCTCCTTTCAGTCGGGTCGGGAATTGGACGCACTAACTCTTGCGCCGTCTCCATCCACTCCTGCATAACGACCTCTACATGGGTCAACGCTTCCTGATAGGTTGCACCATCAGCAGCACAACCCGGTAATTCCGGTACTTCTGCAATAAATGCCTCGTCCTCCTGACTCCAATACATGATAATTTCATACCGTAGCATCATCTTCACCTCCTAGCTGGTAAATATCGCTCTCCTATTGTTGGACTGGCGATCGCTCTCTCTACACTTCAATTGATTCCTCCGCAGCTTTTGCTAAAACTTTATCCATCCAAGCATTGATGCTTTCTCCTGCTTGGTTAGCCGCAATAAATATTTTTCTGTGAGTTTCTGGGGTCGTGCGATAGTGAATTGTACCCTTAAAAGGTTGATCAGGAGATTCTCCTAACTGTTGGCAAAAATCTAAATAAAAATCCACTGATTTTTGAAATTCTTGGCAAGCTTCTTCAACTGTTTTTCCCTTAAATGTCACCACATCATTAATTTTCAAAACTCGACCAAATAAAATCCCAGCCTCTACATCAACCTCAACAGAACCTATGTAACCCTTGTAACTCATCATAGCCAATTGCCCTTCCTTGGTAGAATTTTTCTAATTCAACTAGATAATGTTTAAAATTTATCTCTAGGGGTGTTAGCCAATCTCCCCCTACTATCTGCCTAAGTTATCATGGCTCAATCCCTGCCTTTACCAAAAATTATCTAACTGATTTCACTGCACCTTTGTCCGTTTATTTTTGCGGATGCGGTTCGTGGAACACTGCTTTAACATCATTTAATTTAACCCCTAGGCGCGAGCCTTGACCTTCGATAATCGTAGCCTCAAGCGCTCTAAATAGACTTTCAATATCTTGCCAGTTAATGTTGGCCGGAATCGGATCGGTAAAAATCGTTTCTAAAGTTTTCTGCTGCTTATTATTAAGGTTCATCTATATTTAGGGGTGGACAACTGGGGTGTAACTTAAGCCAGTTTGGAGAAGCTGCAACAGACGCCCAGAGGAAGTCCAGGTACTTGCCTCAAAGCAGATACCTATCCGCCAAAAACCAATTATTGTCGAAGATTCCAGCCCTTGATTAACAGCCATCTCCTACTCCTGTTACTGACATCCTCAATCTCTATGATATCTTAATATTATATCGGTGGCGGTTAAGAGTTGCTCTAAAAGAGTAGGGGCACAGCAATGCTGTACCCCTAGAATTTCAGATGACGATCGCGGATTGACCTCTGCTTTGGTCGTGAATCACTACACAATAGACAAAGGCCGATCGCCGGGGGTCATTAAGATGCGATCGCCCCCAAATCCCTGTCCTTAAATCGGTTTAACCAAATCTCCAACTTCCGGATGCTCAAACGGCAGGGCTTCACCTTCAATTATATCTTCTGTGAGTCCCAATACACTTTTGATTCGTCTAGGATACTTTTTTTTATCCGATTCAACCGTACAAATTTTTTCTTGTACATGAATCACTTGTCCGGTTCCTTTCACCCGTTCTAGATATCCAAGGGACTCGCCACTCTCCGGGTCTTTTATCTCTTGGTCGCCCCTCCGATAAATTAGCATCCTTTGCCCAACTTTTACATCATGGAGCGAGCCTCTATTGATGACAAGTTGTGCAGGATTAATGACTTGAGCAACCCTAGCCGGAAATATCCGATTTTTGAGATTTAACGCTTCTGGGTTTTTTTCCATTTTTGCTCCTGGTTATTATTCTAAATTAAACAAATAATCGAGCATCATCTTTCTAGTAATATTGGACTTGACGATTGTCTGGCCAATAATCTTTAAATCGTTGTTTCCTAATTTCTCTAAAATCTCCTGATACCCCAATAGGGGAATATCCAATAAAGCCTGAACTTTACCATTATCTTGTACGGTGAGTACCACTCCCATTCCGATTAACCTTTCAAAGCCCTCATCATCGGTGTAGTAAAAAGAAATACAAGTATCATTAGAAAAAAGAGCGGAATTTCCGAGCAAGCATCTGAGTTGAAAAGGGGCTTGTGAACTTGGTTCTTTGCTAACATATAAGATTTTAGGAATCACTGACTTCTGAAGTTGGCTCAATTCTTGAGCAGTCTTAAAACTTTGATAACTCGCTTTAATCAGGGTAACGACCAACAACAACATAAACAAGGCGATCGCAATCACTAAATCAAGCGGAATCTGGGTTTTAACGGGTAAGCGAGAAAGTATAATCGTGATAAGAATCCCTATAAATCCAATCAGAACCCCCTGAATTTCTAAAAAACTCGACCAGATTAACTCCCCAAAATTCTTCTTCATATTTTAGCAGTTTAGTTCGGGCCAGCCCATTGGGACCCCTTGAGATTCCCAGGATGCGAGGCAGGCAGCTGGCCTGCCCCACAATCACTCAAACTCTACTCTATCCCTTCAATTCGGTCCTCCACTTCTTGATACAACTCGCGCAGGCGGTTTAAATTCTCCTCGCTGGTTTCCCAGTACCCGCGACCATTGGCTTCTAGCAAGGTGGTCACCATCTTGCGGAACGAGTTGGGATTCAGGTTGAGGAGGCGTTTCTGCATCTCCTCATCCTTCATAAAGGTCTCGTTCGCTTCCTCGTACACCCAGTTATCCACGGCACCGGCTGTCGCACTCCATCCCATCGTATTCACGAGGCGTTTCGAGAGTTCTCGCACTCCTTCGTATCCGTGAGATAACATTCCCTCGTACCACTTGGGATTGAGCATTTTAGTGCGCGTATCTAAGCGGACGGTTTCCGATAGGGTTCGCACTTGGGCGTTGGCGGTGGTAGTATCCGCGATGTATGCGGCGGGTTTTTTGCCGTCCCCGCGCAAGGTACTGATGACTTTGGTGGGGTCGGAGTCGAAGTAGTGAGAAACGTCGGTGAGACTGATTTCCGAAGAATCTAAGTTCTGGAAGGTGACATCAGCGGTTTTCAAGGAGGACTCGAAAATCTGACGGTCCTGTTCCATTGTTCCCGGATTATCCGAGGAGAAGGCAAAGGATTTACGGGTGAGATACATTTCCTGTAACTCAGACTCGCTTTCCCATGTGCTATTCTCTACGGCTAGGTTGACGTTAGAGGCGTAGGAACCGGATGCGTTAGAAAAGACGCGGGTGGCGGCTTGCCGGAGGTTGATTCCCATCTCTTCGGCTTGTTTCATCGCGTGTTTACGGATGAAGTTCATTTCTAACGGTTCGTCGGCTTCAGCAGCCATTTTCACGGCTTTGTCTAACAGGTTCATTTGGTTGATGAACAAGTCGCGGAAGACGCCGGAACAGTTGATGACAACATCGATGCGGGGACGTCCTAATTCTTCTAAACTCAGGAGTTCCAGTTTGTTGACTCGTCCTAACGCATCGGGAACGGGTTTGACTCCCACCATCCACATGATTTGGGCGAGGGATTCCCCGTAGGTTTTGATGTTA
>NZ_JAFLQW010000398.1 GCF_017313335.1 Phormidium pseudopriestleyi FRX01
AAGTTGAAGGTTCCGGAGATACCCAAGGGCATACCATCAGAGAAAGAACCTTGTCCGATCGGGTAGATCAAGAACACTGCGGAAGCTGCTGCAACTGGTGCAGAGTAAGCGACGCAGATCCAAGGACGCATTCCTAAGCGGTAGCTGAGTTCCCACTCACGACCCATGTAGCAGAAGATGCCGATGAGGAAGTGGAAAATCACGAGCTGGTAAGGGCCACCATTGTAGAGCCACTCATCCAAGCTGGCTGCTTCCCAGATAGGGTAGAAGTGCAAACCAATTGCGTTAGAAGAAGGAACAACAGCACCAGAGATGATGTTGTTTCCATACAGTAAAGAACCGGCAACGGGTTCGCGGATACCATCGATGTCAACGGGGGGTGCCGCGATGAAAGCGATGATGAAGCAGACAGTGGCGCTTAAGAGGGTGGGGATCATCAACACGCCGAACCAGCCGATATAAAGGCGGTTTTCGGTGGAGGCGACCCACTCGCAGAAGCGGTCCCACAGATTAGCGCTCTCGCGCTGCTGTAAGGTTGTCGTCATATTTCTTTATGATTGCTATGAAGTTTTCGAGGTAGTTGGTAGAGGTTTCTCTACCTTGGTTACTACCTTACACGACTTGTTAAGCTTTGTAAAGGGTTTTCATAAAAAATTTTCCTGATTATTGCTATTAGATTTTCTTATCAATTACCATGCTGACTGATTCTGCCTCCCGCCTGATTACCTATAGTCCCGCCTACACCTTGGTTCCAACCTACGAATGCTTTAACCGATGTGGCTACTGCAACTTTCGCAAGGACCCGGGAAAAAGCCCCTGGTTGGAGTTGTCCGAGGCGGAACGAATCCTGAAAACTCTCATCGGGACTGGGATTCGGGAAATTTTAATCCTGAGTGGCGAAGTGCATCCGAATTCTGAGAAGCGCACAGACTGGGGCGATCGCCTTTATGAGTTATGCGAATTGGCCCTTTCCCTAGGATTTCTGCCCCATACTAATGCCGGTCCTCTCAGTTTTCAGGAAATGGCAAGGCTGAAAACCGTTAATGTTTCAATGGGATTAATGGTGGAACAGGTGAACCCTACCCTGTGGGAAACCGTACATCGTCACGCACCCAGCAAGGTGCCATCGGTACGATTGCAACAATTAGAATGGGCGGGAGAACTGCGAATTCCTTTTACTACGGGATTATTATTGGGAATTGGAGAGACCCCCGGCGATCGCCAAGCTACCTTAGAGGCGATCGGCCAAATTCACCATCGCTGGGGCCATATCCAGGAAGTGATTATCCAACCCTATCGTCCTGGAACCCACCAAAGCGGCGAAGCCCCAGGGTTTGACTTGGGGGAATTACCGGCAGTCGTGGCAATGGCAAGAGAGATTTTACCCGAGGCAGTCGCCTTGCAAGTCCCCCCAAATTTAATTGAGGAACCGGAGATTTTGCTTGCTTGCTTAGAGGCAGGATGCAGAGATTTAGGAGGAATCGGACCAACGGATGAAGTCAATCCGGACTACCCGCATCCACAGATTGAGAGACTTACACGCATATTAGAACCCGCCGGTTGGGAATTAGTCGAGCGATCGCCGATTTATCCGCAATATTATGATGGGTTAAGTCCCAGACTGCGATCGCACCTACTCAACGCCGGATATTAGTACCCGAGGGCAGTTAAATCGGGTTGCGCGGCGATCGGTACCCGTTCCACCTTAGTTTCCCAAGTGCCATCGGGATAGAGGTTAAACAAGCGAAACCCCGGGGCAGCATCATCCAAGGCAAACTCAATACTTGAAGGCTTAAACTGGATACAAGTCGAAGGCGTCGCAAAATAAGCGACATTTGTCCGATAGAACAGTAAATTTTGGTGAACATGACCGCAGGCAACCAATTTCACATTGCGATAGCGGTCTAAAATGGCAAAAAATGCCTCAGCATTTTCCAGATTAATTTGGTCCACCCATTCCGAGTTAACGGGAAACGGGGGATGATGCAGGGCAATAAAGGTCGGGTGGTTGCCAGCTTTATATAATTGCCAGTCCAACCATTCCAAACTGGTCCCCGAGAGTCGTCCCCCATCGGCCCCTGGCACCTGAGAGTTGAGCAAGACAAAGTGCCAATTCCCCATAGAAAAGGATTTATCCATATAAAAGGGAGTCTCAGTTAAAACCGACTCCATCACCGAGAGATTGTCATGATTGCCGGGGATCCAGTAGGTGGGAACTTGTAACGGACGGATTAAATCCCGGAGAACTTGGTAAGATTCCGGGGTTTCATCTTGAGAGAGGTCCCCGGTGAGGAGTAGGATATCCCTGGCATAATTCAGGGAGAGCAATCCCCTTAAAACTGCCTCAAAGGATGAAAGGGTGGGTACCCCAAGCAATTTGCGATCGGGGCGAGCAAATAAATGAAGATCCGTAATTTGAGCTAATCGCAAGGGAGAGGCTGGGAGCATTGCTAGGCAAAGAAACGGGCAACTCTATTGATCATACAGCTCAAGGGGTAATCCCAGTTAAGGGAAGGAACAAACCAGAAGAGGTAGTCGCCCTGAGCAAAAAATTTGGCGATCGCTCTTGCGTGTTCAACAAACTATGCTATAATAAGATTTGATGTAAAGGCGGCGGCATCGCCAAGCGGTAAGGCAGAGGTCTGCAAAACCTCCATCCCCGGTTCAAATCCGGGTGCCGCCTTCAAAAATCAAAGATTTCAGCGATCGCCTTTGCGGGCGATTTTTTGTTTGTGGGCAAAACCGCCACCCGCTACAGTGCCATTCCTGGGATTAAAGTTCGGGCATCCATTCGATCGCAATCCCAAAGCGAGTATCATTATCCCCATCAGCATCGTGACGCCGGATATCCGTCGAGAGGCGAAATTGAGGAGTAACGGCATACCCGACGGCCAAAGTTCCCAACCCCACGGTTTGATCACCCCCCACTCCCACGACGCTATATCCTAAAGACAAATCGGCCCCCCCTGTGCGCGAGAGCACCAACATAGCGCGTCCCCCCAACTCCACCCCACTCGTAGAGTAAGATTCTCCCTCAATGTGACGATATCCCACCACCGGTGCCAGATTGAAATATCCCCCCAAGGGCAAAACATAATAGCGCAACTGAGCACCGCCACCGGAAAATCCACCACTTCCAGCAAAATAATCTCCACTGACGGTTAATCCGGTGCCACGGATAAACAGGTCCTCCACCCCGACATTCACCCCACTGCCGTCATCGGAGGAGGTAACTTGGGCGTATCCCACCCGTACTCGGGTCCGGAAACTGGGGTCATTGTGAATCTCTTCCAACACATTCGGCACTTCTTGTAACCACCGTTGGAGGACGGGACTGCCTTCAATGATTTCCGGACTCAAATCCACGGACTGGGAGTTCAAGGGTTCCGAATCCAGGGGCGAGTCATCAACTTGGGCTAATAGGGGCCTTGCCGATGCTACGGGAATTCCGCCCCAATTCAAGGTTAGATGCAGGGCCAGATAAACCAGACCGATACTACATTTTAGGCCACAACCCGCCAGTCCTTTCGGGAGTCGGGAACTCAGGAATCTAAACAATTGGACAGACTCAGAAATTCTACCGCTTTCCTTGGTTCTGTGCATTCCCTGGACTGTAAATGGAGAGGAGACAGGAGGAGGTAATGGGAGGGAATTCCGATGGGTTGGATTAAGCATCATCTTGAACTCGGATGAATGAGCAACGGCATGGTTAGTATGACATGAACAAATAGACAACCTGGAAGGGTTGAGTTTGGAAGTCTATTCCGTTTTAGCAGAATTTGGTCAAACCGGGTTTAAACTCCGTCTAGGCATCGGATGGCGATTATAAATCGTGATCAAGGGCGATCGCCTCTCCGGTTACGCAGGGGGATGAAGGGCGATCGGCCTCTACCGTATGACGATACTCTCAACATTTGTATGAAAAATTAGGTAAGATCAGGCATTTTTATACATAAAAGAAGAATTTTCTAGTCATTTCAACCCATGTTCCCTGTCCCTACCCTGCAAGCGGGAATCTATACTGGATATCCGGAGTTGAGTTAGTTGGGCGATCGCATCTCTCCCCTTTTGTATCGCCATTGCCAGAGATACTCCTCCCTCCTAGATAGAAAATCACGATCATGAAATGTTTCAAAACATGATCGTTAAAACTAATACCGGGGTGTAAGATTAAGATAAAACCGCTCAACAGCCTAACCCCGATTGATTCCACCCTCTATTTAGCGCGGCCCCTAAGTTG
>NZ_JAFLQW010000085.1 GCF_017313335.1 Phormidium pseudopriestleyi FRX01
GAAGACAACCGAACCCAGAAAGAACCAGGCAACGAGAAATCAGTCCACCTCAAATCCTTGGGCTATTCCCTTTTGGTTGCGATCGCTCGTGAAAGCTCAAACCGTTTCATCCTTTGCCACCTTCCTCCTCGTCGGTGCCGCCTTATTCATCTATGGCAGCACTGTCTACTACCAGCAACAGTGGGGTACATCCTTCCGAGAGTTGGAAAGTTTGCGCCGCCAAGAGCGAAAACTGACTTCAACCAACGAAAGCTTAAAAACCCAATTCTCCAAACAAGCAGAAGAACCGGGCAGCGGGTTAGTCCCCCCTAACTTAAAACAAATGATATTTTTAAAACCCACCCCAGTAAAACCCCCAGAATCAGAAGAAATCATTGGGGAAGAACCCCCAACTTCCGATAACCGACCCGTGGGATATTAACCTTCAAAAGTTCGGGATTAAACTCGACTCATTGTTGACCTAAACCGGGGAATATCGCCTGAATCAATCCCGTATAAAAAGCATTCAAATTCTCCAACCTGATTACATTTTACGAGCGGAATATGGCATCAAGGATTCCACACCCTGGGGCAAATTTGCAACGAAACTCTCATCGCAAAACCCAATCTCAACGCCCGAAAAAAATCAACCGGGGGACGGCTCGGAATAAGCGGGGACAAGAGAGCGGTAAAAACTTGCTCTTACTGTTACCCCTGGCTTTTTTATTATTAATTCTAGAGAATTTGAACAGCTCGCCGCGAATGAGGCGAGGAGTCCGCGCCCTGACTCGATTGGGAAATCCCCGGATTAGATTTACGGTAGTCTGGGGGGTTTTAATGGTCGGAATATTGGGATTGAGTGGGAATTTGTATCGATTGCAAATTGTGAATGGGCAGGATTTACAAGAACAAGCCAGACAGCAGCAAGATGTGAAATTGCAGCCGTTTATTCCCCGCAGGGCGATCGTCGATCGCAATGGCAACGTTTTAGCTCTCGATCGCCCAGTTTATACCCTATACGCCCATCCCAAACTATTTAAAATCTCTAAGGAAGAGATGGCGGTAACTCTAGCCCCGATTCTGAATCAAACCAGTGCGGAACTCTTTGGAAAATTCAACGCAGCAGAAAGTGGAATTGCCGTGGCAATCGGCATCTCGGAGGAAAATGCCGATCGCATCCGAGATATCTTCCTAGATGGACTAGAACTAGAGCAAAATCCCGCCCGCTATTATCCTCAGCAAAACTTAGCCGCAGATGTGCTGGGATATGTGGATACCGAAGGTCAAGGTCAAGCGGGGATAGAAGCCAGTCACCAGCACTTACTCGCCCGGGAAGCCTCGTTAGAACTGGACCGCAGATTATGGGGTTCGCTGATCCCCGACCCAGTACCCGCTGAATTTATGCGCCTAGACGATTTGCATTTGCAAATCACCCTAGATTCGCGGTTGCAACAAGCGGCACGGGTTGCCCTAGAGAAACACCGGAAACAGTGGAATGCCAAACGCGGCACGGCGATCGTTATGGATGCCAAAACCGGCGAAATCTTAGCCTTAGTTTGTGATCCTTCCTACGACCCCAACGAATATTTTAAAGCCAATCTAGAGTTATTTAAAAACTGGGCGCTGACGGACTTATATGAACCGGGATCGACCTTCAAACCTATTACCGTGGCGATCGCCTTAGAATCCGGTGCCATAGAAGCCAACAGCGTCTTTTATGATGAAGGGCAGATTTACGTCGATGAATGGCCGATTTCCAACTCCGATGGGGCCGGTCGAGGCAATCTCACCGTGACCGAAATCATCCGCTATTCCAGTAATGTCGGCATGGTGCATATTATCGAACAGATGCGATCGCGGGTCTTTTACAGTTGGCTGCAACGCCTAGGCATCGGCGATATCATCGGCGCAGACTTACCCTTTGAAACCGCCAGTCAACTGCGATCGCGCGCCGAATTTATGGCCTCCCCGGTCAATGCTGCCACCGCCTCCTTCGGCCAAGGTCTTTCCCTGACCCCCCTACAACTGGTCCAAATTAACGGCGCTTTAGCCAATGAAGGCTATCTCGTCACCCCCCATGTCGTCCGGGGACTCTTCGATAGTCAAGGACGCCAGTATTGGCAACCGGACCTCCGTCCCAAGCGCCAAGTCTTTTCCCCCTCCACCACCCAAACCGTAGTAGGAATGATGGAGGAGGTCATCGACGACGGTACCGGCACCGCCGCCCAAATTCCCGGATATCGGATTGCCGGAAAAACCGGGACCTCTCAAAAAGCATCCGATGATGGCAGTGGTTATTCCGAATACGCCCGCATCGCCAGTTTTGTGGCAATTTTACCCGCAGATAACCCCCGCTACGTCGTCCTCGCCGCCGTGGATGAACCCGTGGGCGGCTATGGGGGAACCGTCGCGGCACCCATTGTCAAAGAAATCATAGAATCCCTGATTCAAGTTGAGGGCATCCCACCCTCGAAACGGGTTGAAACCCCCGAGGTTGAGGAGTCTAGTCAGTAAAGTTGGATTGGCGAGGGAAGAAAGCACCAGAAACCCGGTTTCTTACCCTTGATGGGGGACAAAGCGAGACTAACCGCCCGATCGCGCAGAGGGTCGGACTTGAGCACCTTGCATCTGTTCTAACAGTTGTTCGCCAGTGGTGGCGGGTTCTTGACAGGAGAGACCCTCACAGACTAAGCCGATCGCCCCCGAGGGGAGGTCTGACTTCGGCTGAAAAATACAGGTGGGAAAATATTGGGACATTAACCCGGGAATCCGACTGCCTGCAGTGCGGACTAGAGTGTGATGACGATACCAATCCAAAGCAACAAATAGACTAGGACAAGCCGAAGGTGCGCGTTCCATAATTGCCCCAAAGGATGTGAGGGCATTAAAGGCGAGATCGAGATAAGTTAAGTCTTCGGTGAGCATGGATAATCGAATCAACGAGGCGATCGCCACCCCATTGGCTGCCGGGGTCGCATTATCCGTATAGCTTCGTTCCCGGACAATCAAATCACTACTGCTATCTTTAGCGGTATTAAAATATCCTCCCAATTCCATACTCCAGAGAAACTCATCAAACTCTTCCTGAACCTGAATCGCTTTCTCTAACCAATTAGCACCCGAAGGATGAACCTGTTCCATTTGTTCTAAATCCAATAAGGCTTTAATAAACAAAGCGTAATCTTCCGATTGGGCGAGCACTGCGGCTTGACCCTCATAATTGAGGCGATGAAAACGACCCTCAACCCATTGATGATCCAGAATAAAATTCGCCGCAGCAGTGGCTAGGGTGGCATATTCCCCCTGGTCAAACACTACAGCCGCTCTTGCCAACCCAGAAATCATTAAACTATTCCAAGCGACAATCATTTTGGGGTCAGTTACGGGAGGAATTCGACCGGGCCAGTTGTGGGTTTTGGCTATCAGATTGTTACAAGCGGGGGGAAAGGTTGTCACCGCTTCGGGTAATGCCCCATAGCGGACTTGAAATAGCTTGGCTAAGGCGGTTTCTACGGTGGGACTGATGGCTTGCAGATTGGTCCGTTTTAAGACAATTTTTCCTTCAAAATTTCCCTCGGGGGTGAGGAAAAATTCTGGGTTGAGGGCGGTGAATTCTTCTGGGGTTAAGAGACGTTCTAATTCCTGATAAGTCCAGACATAAAATGCGCCTTCTTCCGGTTCTTTGTCCTGGGGAGTGGTGAAACTATCGGCATCTTGTGCTGCGTAAAAATAGCCTTCCGGGGCGGTCATTTCGCGTTTAAGCCATTGGATTGTTCCGGCCACGGCCCATTCAAATCCTGGTTCTTGGATGCCTTCACTCCACAAATTGGCTAAAAATTCGACAATCTGACCGTTATCGTAAAGCATTTTTTCAAAGTGGGGGACCGTCCAGGTGGGATCGACGGTGTAGCGGTGAAACCCACCGGCAACGGCGTCATAGATGCCACCGGAGGCTAGGTCAAAACCCCGTTGGGCGATCGCACTTCTCTGGTCATATTCCGATTCAAGATCGAAGCGCGTCGATTGCAGGACCAGTTGGGCATAAGGCATCATGGGAAAGCTGGGTCCATACTCCCGGTGGGCAATTACCGTTACACTGGTCTCGAATCCTTTCCAGAGGAGTTCTTCTGGCAGATCATCAATTGCTGGGAGGGTCGCCGCCTGTTGGAGATGACCCATGATTTCTTCTTTGAAGGCTTCGAGTTTGCCTTTTTCGAGATCATAGTAGCGCCGAATTGCTTGCAGCAATTCTTGGAAACCGGGACGGCCATAGCGCGGTTCGACGGGGAAGTAAGTCCCGCCATAAAAGGGTACAAGGTCATCGGGAGTGAGAAAAATATTTAAGGGCCAACCGCCTTGGCCGGTCATCATTTGCAAGGCTTGCATATAGATGCTGTCGATATCGGGTCGTTCCTCGCGATCGACTTTAATCGGCAAAAAGTTGGCGTTCATATAGGAGGCGATCGCCTCACTGGAGAACGCTTCTCCTTCCATGACGGTACACCAGTGGCAACTGGAATACCCAATCGACAGAAAAATGGGTTTATTCTGTGCTTTGGCGGTTGCTAATGCTTCTTCACACCAGGGCCACCAATCAATCGGGTTCTCCGCGTGTTTGCGAAGATACAAACTTTGAGTCTCTGCCAGATGATTTGTCATAATGGGGTCATTGGTTGTTGGTCATTGGTCGTTGGTCATTTGTCGTTGGTCATTTGTC
>NZ_JAFLQW010000668.1 GCF_017313335.1 Phormidium pseudopriestleyi FRX01
ATGTTGTAATCGCGTTTACTTTTATGGCTTCAATGCTTTCAGAATCCATCACTAAGCCAAAACGCGGTACGCTCCGCAACCTGCCTTTATTTGCTCTTTCTTGTCATACTGCGCCAGGACTAAAACCTAACCGTTGTTTCACAGGAGCCGGGATTTCTCCGTACTAGGATGCTTCAACACGCAGATGTTTTTTTTTCTTACTCACAATCTAATTTTAACATAAAATACCACGAGGATTTT
The DNA here is from genome assembly GCF_017313335.1 of Phormidium pseudopriestleyi FRX01. Taxonomy (GTDB): domain Bacteria; phylum Cyanobacteriota; class Cyanobacteriia; order Cyanobacteriales; family Laspinemataceae; genus Laspinema; species Laspinema pseudopriestleyi. The sequence goes on from NZ_JAFLQW010000668.1 coordinate 241, forward strand.
AATCCCTCGTGTCGCGGACCTCTGAACACTGAAGTGTCTGAGTTTCCCGCATCCCGTTTATTTATATGAAATTTTATCAGAGATTACTGAGATTTCTCGGTGAAATTCGTTACAAATCTGAACAATTTTGACCGATTGCGCTAAAAAGCTTAAAGAATCGAGGGCGATCGGGTCCCCATCTGCCTAAAAATGGAGCCATCTCCAGTCCCCTCTCTTTTATAAGGGGCGGGGGATGTCTGAACGAGGACATAGGTACACCGGGGTGAGAAACCGGGTTTTTGGTGGTACAGATTTAATACGGTATCGGCGTTCTAGGAACCCAAACCGAAACCGGAATCAATCCCCAGTTTCTTGACAAAACTAAGCAGATTGGTTACAGCTTGAACGATAACAAGGCAGAATGTTTCCGTTAAGCCTAGCTTGACCCGCCAAAGGCAGTATAGTCACATCTTGAAGACGCCCATTCCCTGTCCCATTCCCTCTAACTGACTGCACTTATGAAGAAACGCTGGATTTCACTCATCATCCTATTTCTACTGGCCCTGCCGATCGCCGCAGTCGCCCAAGAAGCTGAAGAGGCTGCACCCAGTGGCTTCCTCCCCACCCTTGATGCCGTTTTCACTCAAGTGGTGGACTGGATGTCTGCGGTTCTGTTTTTCGATTTTGGCCTAGGCATCCCCCTAATTGTCTTATGGTTGATTAGCGGTGCGGTTTATTTCACTATTCGCATGGGCTTTATCAACTTCCGCGCCTTGAAACACGCCTTTTTCGTCATTCAAGGTCACTATGATGACCCCTCAGAAGCCGGAGAAGTCAGCCATTTCCAAGCCCTAGCTGCGGCCCTCTCCGCCACGGTGGGACTCGGGAATATTGCCGGGGTGGCGATCGCCGTTTCCGTGGGGGGACCCGGGGCCATGTTCTGGATGACCGTTGCTGCCTTATTCGGCATGACGAGCAAGTTTGTCGAATGTACCCTGGCTCAAAAATACCGGATTGTCTTGCCCGATGGTCGGATTGCCGGTGGCCCCATGTACTATCTCTCTCGGGGTTTAGCCGAAAAAGGTATGGGTCAATTGGGCAATATCATGGCGAGTTTGTTTGCCATCCTCTGTATTGGGGCTGCCTTCGGTGGGGGCAATATGTTCCAAGCGAACCAATCCTTTGTTGCTGTTTCCGGCTTATTCCCGACTCTCCCCAACTGGCTGTACGGACTTGTCCTCGCCTTCATGGTTTCCCTCGTCATTATTGGTGGGATTAGCCGGATTGGGAACGTCGCTGGTGCCCTGGTCCCCGCCATGTGCACCATATACGTTGCCGCTTCGTTGTGGATTATTTTAATGAATCTGCCGGCAATTCCTACCGCCTTTGCCCGGATTTTTACAGAAGCCTTTGTCCCCCAAGCGGCTTATGGAGGATTTCTTGGGGTATTAGTCCAGGGGTTCCGGCGATCGGCATTCTCCAATGAAGCCGGGCTCGGTTCAGCGGCGATCGCCCATGCTGCTGCCAGAACTGAAGAACCCGTCCGCGAAGGCATTGTCGCCCTCCTCGAACCCTTTATCGATACCGTCATTATCTGCAACATGACCGCCTTAGTCGTGATTATCACCGGAGAATATGCCAACCCCAACACCGCGCCGGGAGTCGAAACCACCTCTGCTGCCTTTGCTTCGGTGATTAGTTGGTTCCCCATCGTCCTCACCTTAGCGGTATTTCTCTTTGCCTTCTCCACCATGATTTCCTGGAGTTACTACGGCGAACGGTCCTGGACCTACTTATTTGGCGAAAGCAGCATGATTATCTACCGCATCATTTATGTCTTTTGCGTCTTCCTCGGGACCGTCATCAACCTCGGTGCCATCCTCGATTTCTCCGATATGATGTTCTTTGCAATGGCCTTTCCCAATATGCTGGGCGGGTTCCTGCTAGCGGACAAAGTTCGGGCGGATCTCGACAGTTATATGCTCCGTCTCAACAGTGGCGAAATGCCCGTTTACAAGTAATCATCGGTGTGACTCTCTGATGGGGGTGGGGTGGGGTTTAGCCCGGATTGCTCCGAGCATCCTCTACCCCACCCCACACAAAACCCTAAATCGCAACGGTTACTTCTGTTTGAGAACAATTAAGGTGATATCGTCGTAAATCTTCTGCCCGCCAATATGCCGCCGGACATCTTCAATCACCCCTTGACAAATCTCCCTCGCATTCCCGTTTAAATGATGCCGAATTGATTCAATGATTGGCTCAAGACCATACTGCACCAAATTGCTATCCACCGCCTCCGTAATTCCATCGGTGTACAACACCACCACATCCCCGGGATTCAACCGAATCTCAGTGGTACTCACAAAATCAGAAATCTCATCAATCAGAGCAATCGGAAATCCTAAATCAACAGTATCGATGCACTCTACTGTCCCATCGGCACGCATGACGATCGCCTCTTCATGCTGCCCACTCAAGGTTAATTTTCCTTCTTGATAATCCAGCAGGACAAGAGTCATATTTTTATCAGAATTCATGCGTTGCACATTTTTATAAATTGTGCGATTGATAACATCTAAAAATTGCACCGGGTCAGTAAAATCTCCTTCCAGTAACGTCCGGACCGCCGTTTGTGCCATCATCATCACCACACCGCTTTGCAACCCATGTCCCGTCACATCCCCGATCGCAATTTTGATGCGATCGCCACTTTTGAGGACATCATAGTAATCCCCCCCCACTTCATCTGCCGGTTCCATAAATCCGGCAATGTCTAATCCCTCAATCGCATCCAGTTCCGATTGGTTCGGCAACAGCATTTTTTGCAATCGCCGCGTCACATCTAACTCGGCTCCCATCCGGATATTTTCCGCTTTTAACCGCTCATTCAAAATCGTAATTTCTGCATTCGCGTTGGCTAATTGTGCGGTCCGTTGTTTGACTTTCTCTTCCAAGGTTTGATACAAGCGGGCATTTTCAATAGAAATTGCCACCTGCCCAGATAACAACTGTAAAACTTCCACTCGTTTTGGGGTAAAGGCTCCCGTTGTGCTATTGTTTTCCAAATAAACAATGCTGACGAGTTGGCCTCGATCAATCAGAGGCGCGCATAGAATTGACTTCGGTTGAGCCTGTTGGATATAAGAGTCGCTGGTAAAATTGCCGCTGCACGTGGCATCATTTAACACCACGGTTTCTTGAGTTCGGGCTACATAATTGACAATGGATTTGGAAATGGTCTGACAGTTTCCCACGGAAATCGATTGCAACACGGTGACCCGCTCATCCTCGATTTCTCCTGCCGCTTCTATGAGCAATTCGCCGTGAATTGATAAAATTAAATAGCCCCGTTGCGCTCCAGCATTTTCGATGAGAATTTTCATCAAGCTAGAGAGTAATTTTTCCAGCAAAACTTCCCCGGAAATCGCTTGAGATGCCTTCATCACCGTGGCAATATCGAGGTTATGATTAGAACCTGTGCTCGTTACGTTTGAGTTCGTTGTACTGTGTGTACTGACCCGTTCCCTGGCAATAAAGAATTGGCCATATCGCGTCTCTAAATCCTTGACCTTTGTAGATGCACCCCAGATTTGATAACTGTAGCGAGCTTGCTGCATATAAGCGATCGCAGTCAGCTCTTTCTCTTTCCCTTTGGAGAGATAGAATTTGGCTGCGAGTTCATAAGCGATCGCCAGTTCGTGGAGATAGCCATTTTCTTGGGCGAGTTTAATGGCTTTGTCATAATACTCCATTGCCTTGGCATCTTTGCCTTGAACCCGACAGAGTTCAGCTTCCACCAGCCAATATTTTTGGGAATTATTTTGGGGAGCATAATGCATCCATTTTTTGATTTTCTTTTGGTTGCGCAATACTTTGTGAATCCAGGAATTTTTCTGCGATCGGGGTGCATCCGTTGCCCCTGCCAAACGCGCTAGGGAATCATAAAAAGCAACCTGAGATAGGAGAAGCGTTGCGGGAACAGCATCGATATACTCTTGTGCCTTATCCGCATTGGCGATCGCCTCATGAACCTCCCCAAACAGAACGCAAAGGATTAATTTATTGAAGTAGAGACAGAAAATTGTACTCCGGTCTTTACGACTTTCGAGGATTGGCAACCTCACCTGTTCGTCGAAAGCACTTCCCATTAAATGACAAGGATTTTCGGCTTTACCGAGCAGGTTCAGAACAGCCTGATAAAATATCTGATGCCCGTCTGTCGTTCTTTCTTGTCCCGTTTCAAGGATGACCTGAGCGTAGGTCGCCATATCTGACTCCAGTTGGGTCAGTTCAGATCCGATCAGAAAACTATAGTAGCAGTAATGAAATGCGGAATAGGCAGCAAATTCCAAATCTCCCGTTTCCAGTCCTACGGTATAAGCTTCTAGCATTGGGTTTAACATTGCTTGCACCGGGTCTTTCCAATGTTTAACAAAGCTATGAACCAGGTAGCCCGTTCGGGATTTGACTTTTTGGGTGTTGAGTCGTTTGAGGAAGTTGAGGGCCAGTTGACCAAATTGATAGCCTGACTCAATGTCTCCAATGCCACAGAGAATCAATCCATAGCAGCTATAAGCATAAGCTGATTCTGAAGTATTGCCCCATTTGATAGATAAATTAACCTGTTGGAATACAGCTAGGGGAAACAATAAAGGGGCAGAAAAATAGATAGCCGTATTGAGTTTTGATAAAATACCCATGATGGCTTGAATCTCAGGCTGAGTCATGGGGGGTAGGTCTCCTAAACTGGCGATCGGTCGCACCCCTATCGTCAGTTTTGTCCGAATCAGCCCTAACAAAATATCAATTTTTTTAGGGTATCTCGGCAATTTGATACCGAATAAGCTCAAGACTTCTAGTCCGATATCCAATGCTTCATTAAACTTGCTTTGGGACACCCCGGCTTGAATTTTTACCTCATAAACTTTGACCTTATCGAGGACAGTTTTGGCTTTCGCGACTACGGTCTCCACCCATTGATCCATCAAGGCAAAGTCCGTATTGAGATAGGCAACTTCCGTCGCTTCTTCATAGAGGGAGAGGGTCAGGGCATACTCGTCTTGCCAGCTATGGGTTCCTAATAGTTCTATCCCCACTTGCAAATAATTCAAAGCAGGCTGATAGGCCGTGGATAGTTTCGCTTTTTTTCCAGCAATCAGGTTTAATTCAGCCAGCTCATTTTTTTCAGCCTGACTGCTCATTAATCCGATTCCGAAGTTGAGTTGATTGACGATATCAAAAATTTTCTCTTCCTGCTTATTCTTCGGCGTATTTTGTAGAATCACATCTCCAATTTTCCGATGAAGATAGGGAATTTTAACCTCGTCAATTAGAGAATAGGCCGCTTGCTGAATTCGGTCATGACCAAATTTGTATTGTAAAGATTTCTGTTGAGTTTGGGTGGGGTCAGGGGTCAAAAATTCTGACTCGGCGAGCACCAAGGCAAGTTCTCCTAAATTCCCCAAGGGCATCACCAAACTTTCGGTAACGGCTGATTGCAAATCGGTTACCATTTCGGCTAAAGATTTTTCGCAAATTAATCCCAGAAATTTTAAGTCAAACTGGTTGCCAGTACAGGCAGCAAGTTGTAAGAGTTCTTGGGTTTCTTCGGGCAGTTTTTGAATTTTATCCACCATCAGTTCTACCACATTATCCGTGAAGCCCCGGGCTTGAATTTGCTCTAAATCCCACTCCCACCGCAGAGTTTGCCGGTCAAAATCTAGCAGTTCTTCGGTATAGAGAGATTTCAAAAATTCATTCATAAAAAATGGATTTCCGCCGGTTTTGCCTTGGACTAACTCGGCGAGGGGTTGGACAGTTTGACCGTCACAGTTGAGGGTATCTCCAATCAATTTGGCGATGGTTTCTAAGTCCAAGGGGGCCAGAGCAATGCGCTGAATAATCGCCCCAGTTTTGGCAATTTCATCTAAGGTTAACATCAGGGGATGGGCGGCGGAAACTTCATTGTCGCGATACGCCCCGATTAAAAACAATCCTGGCGATCGCCCCGCCATCAACAATTGCATCAGCTTTAAAGATGCTCCATCCGCCCATTGCAAATCATCAATAAATAAGGCTAAGGGATGTTCCTGTTGGGTAAATACTTTGATGAAATTCTGAAACACCAAGTTAAAGCGATTTTGTGACTCGTTAGGTCCAAGTTCAACAACCTCGGATTGGGGGCCAATAATTAATTCTATTTCCGGAATCACCTCTACAATTACTTGTCCATTAACTCCCACTGCGGCTAACAGATTCTCCCGCCACTGGTTGAGCTGTGCTTCACTTTCCATCAGCAGTTGTTTGACTAACCCTTGAAAGGCCCTAACTATCGCACTGTAAGGAATATTTCGCTGATATTGGTCAAATTTACCCGAAATAAAATAACCTCGTTTTTCCGTAATCGGTTTATAGAGTTCTTGGACTAAAGCCGATTTGCCAATGCCGGAATATCCCCCAATCAGCATCAGTTTACTTTGGATACTACTTCCGGCAAAGGCTGCTAATAAACTCTGGATTTCTGACTCTCGGCCATACAGTTTTTGCGGCAGTTGAAATTTATCCGAAATATCATGACGGCCCAGGGAAAATTTCAATACAATATCTGCATTGTTTTGACGCAAACATTCCTCTAAATCCGCTTTTAATCCATAAGCATTCTGATAGCGTTCTTCCGCCGTTTTTGCCATCAGTTTGAGGATAATGTCCGACAAAACTGGGGGAATATTGGCATCAATATCAGTGGGAGTAACCGGCTGTTTGGCAATGTGACAGTGGACTAATTCTAGGGGGTCGGTGGTTTCAAAGGGTAGTCGGTGAGTGAGCAGTTCGTAGAAGGTCACCCCTAGGGAATAAAAGTCACTGCGGTAGTCGATACAGCGGTTCATTCGCCCGGTTTGTTCCGGGGAGAGATAGGGGAGAGTGCCTTCTAGGATGTTGGGATTTTTTAGGGTAGTATTTTCTCGGGTCAGTTGAGTGGAGATGCCAAAGTCAATGATTTTAACCTGTCTGGTGTTCGGATTAAAAACAATATTGCTCGGGTTAATATCTTTGTGGATAATATTCGCCCCATGAATTTGTCCTAATGCTTCAGTGATGGCGATCGCCAGATGCAGAAACTCTTCTAAGTTCCAGGTGCGTTCACTCAGCCCATGTTTTAGAGATTCACCCCCAAAGTCCTCCACAAACATGACGAGGGTATTTTGATATTTCTGCAAGTCATAAACCTTCACCACACCCGGTACATTCAGGGATTGGGTAATCTGATATTCGGTGCGGTAGCGGGCGAGTTCTTGGGGGGTGGGATAATTTTCTTTGAGGATTTTTCGGATAATCGGTTGAGAATCTGAATCCCAGATGCCTCGATAGACAATGGAGTTGGCACTTTCATAAATTTGAGTTTGAACGGTCACGCCAGAAATATTCAACATAATTAGAATAGGGGTGAGTAAACAATCAAGTTTTGTGGTATTAAGGCGAGGCTTCGCAGAACCTTATAGATATTACAATATCCCAGGGGATTAAACTCAGCAACTGTCATATTTTACCCCAATTTACACATATTCATTGGAGTGGATTAGAGGTGACAACTGGCCTAAAAATAAGCCTAGATTGATGTAAATCAGGGCAATTTAGCTGAACTCAATCCCTGACTGAAATCAGTCCAAGGGGTTAGGTTCAAGTTTCGGGATGTGGGGGGGGTCACTCCGTAAATCGGACTGGCACTAAACCACCACCCTCGAAGGAATTGATAGTTTAAGTTTAACTTAATCGGCAGACTGAAAGAAGGCCAGTTTTTTTTAGGGTTTCCGGGGAGTTAAAGGTGAGAACCCCGATTGTTTCCAAAATTTCCACCAATTAGCAGCAAATTAGGGACAAAAGCCTTGGTGCGATTGAACTGATACTGTACCGATGCCCTAAGAAGGCATATCAGTCTGAGGAATGGGGGTGCGATCGCCCCATCCGAACCCGCCAGGGAGA
>NZ_JAFLQW010000635.1 GCF_017313335.1 Phormidium pseudopriestleyi FRX01
ACCCGGCGGGGGTTTAAACCCCCGCCGGGTTTTGCGACTGTCAGTCAGTTTCAACCGTATGTAGGGGCGATCACGCTCGCGCCCGACAGACAGGGCTTTTAACCCCCGTCGGTTGTTGTCAAGGGGTCACGCCAAAAAATAATGTTTTCATTCATGGGTTGAATTTCGGTGCCGGGATAGTAGAACTTGAGAATGCGATCGCTGGTCCATCCTAATTTCGCGAGTTGATGGGAACCACTTTGGCTTAATCCCACCCCATGTCCAAATCCGCCCCCGACAAAGACATACCCCTTGAAGCTTTTATCCTCTCCATACATCCGTTCTAGGTAAAAGAATGTACTTAACGGGGCCCAGAATGCTCGGAGGATTTCATCTTTAACCAGTCTGACCGATCCCTGGTCTGTGGTGACGTTGACGGCGATCGCTCGACCGGCATTGCTTCTTTCCACCACTTCCACTGTCTGAATAGTCTGGAAATTGGCCTGGGAATGCTGCTTCTCTTGCAGATAATCCTTGAGGTTTTTGTTCATTTGAGCCAGACTGCTGACTTCGCGCCACCGAAATACATCCCACCCTTCTTCATTAAACCCTTTGTCCAGGGTAATAAACCGGCGGAAGTTCTGCTCGTTGGCTAAACTGTAGCGGGATAAGTCCCAGACATTGCCTACGGAGTCGAGGACGGCTTTCAAATACGGGCGATCGGCACCATCCCACATATCCTGGAAGGGGGCGGTGATCCCCCCGGTGGTGGAGGAATACAGGGCGTCGATTAATTCGTTGTTATAAGTAAGCACTTTCCCGGCAGTGGCGGCGATCGCGCGATCGGACCGGTCCCAGGTCTCTCCGATTCCTTTATAAACCTGACACTCGGTACTCGCACATAACTCGTAGTTATCCACCGCAAATCGTCGCAGGTTCCGCAGGACATAAGTCCGGGCAATAATCGCCTGAGCTTCTACTGCCTGATATGGTGCATCTGCTCCAATTTCATGGGGGACGACTCCCCGTAAATAGTCTTCGATGGGGACCTTATTAACCAGGGTAAAGCTGCCGTAGGCATTCGGCTGGACTCGCAATGTCCCGGGATACAGGGTGGGGTTACGGTCCTCTTTTTCTCGGCTGACCTGAACTTCATTGGTCCCTGCCCAAATCTCTAGGCGATCGCGATTATATCGGAACCCCTCAAACACCCAACTGGGTTGGGGTTCGTGCTGGATGATCTCCGTATCCAAAAAGGCCGTCTCATCTCCTTCAGCTTGCAAATTTTGCAGCAGCATCCGCCGCAGTAATGGGGTCCCATAGACCCCGCGCTTGGCCCAGACTTGCCAACGTCCCGGATGAGCAATTTCTACCTCAATCCCCTTTTGTCGCCATTCATCGGCATTCTGTTCGGCATTCTCGAAGCTGCGATGGGTACTCAACACCAGCCGTTCTTCCAGGATGGGTTCAGCTAGGGGTTTCATGACGATTTCTAGCTGCATCTGGCTCACTTGCTGGGTTTGAGGCGTCCCATCACCCCCCTCAAAGCGCACATACAGGCGATCGCCCTCTAAGGCTTTCAGAATTAGTTGATCTGTCGGTTTGCTGCCAAACCGCTGCACCACTCCTATCTGTAGTTCTCGATTCTGAACTTGATTTGCTCGAACTACTTCCCCAGGAACGCTCCAAAAGCACAGAACCGTGAACACGACCCCAGATATCCGCCCCCACCATTGGCCCCTCATCCGTTTGGCTTTAGGAGTGACAGGAGTCTGTTTAGGTCCCACAAACTGGCCTGGATCTGGGCGATCGCTGACGATTTGGGAATGAACCCCCAGATTCCGTTCTTGATATGCTGTTGATTTCACCGTTCGATCCCCTTTTGTTTCGTTTAAATATCCGGTCTAAATTCTCGACAATGGCCTAATTTTCCTCCACCTGAGTCGCGATCATTAATTTTATCCCCTCTATTGTGATCAAAATCCCCTCTAACTTTCAACCTATTGTCCCCCCCCATCTCCCTTATTGCAACTCATACTCATTCCGACTATGATATAAGAAAGCCACCTAAAACCCAGAAATCACAATTATGAGAGTCCAAGAAATCGCGATCGCCAAGATTCGGCGTCCATTACCGCGCCAGAATGACCAACAAAAAGTACAGACGCTGATGGAGTCCATCCAAGAAATCGGATTACTAGAACCAATTGACGTGTTAGAAGTAGAAGGGGAATATTACGGCTTTTCTGGTTGTCATCGCTATGAAGCTTGTCAACGCCTAGGCCTTGAAACCATTCGCTGTAACGTCCGTCGTGCTCCGCGATCGGTGCTAAAAATGCACCTAGCCTGAGTCGATGCTGCCGATAGAGCTGGTACAGTATTCGATAAGCAGTATCTGGTCAAGAAACCCGCTTTCTCACCCCTACTGTACCGACACTCTAGTAATCCCGTTAACAATATACTCGTTCTAAAGGAGACCGAATCATGGGAAAAGATAAAGACAAAGACAAAGACAAAGACAAAGACAAAGACAAAGACAAAGACAAAGGCTCAAAAATCAATACTGGCATTGATACACAAGACCGGCAAGAAATCGCGGAAGGATTATCGCGACTCCTCGCCGACACTTACACTCTGTACTTAAAAACCCATAATTTCCATTGGAACGTCACCGGGCCAATGTTCCAGACCTTGCACTTGATGTTTGAGACACAATACAACGAATTGGCTTTAGCAGTAGATGCGATCGCCGAACGGATTCGGGCCTTGGGATATCCAGCCCCAGCGACTTACAGCGAGTTTAGCCAGTTAACCTCCATTGAAGAAACCCTCGGAGTTCCGAAGGCCAAAGAGATGATTCAGTTGTTAGTTGAAGGACAAGAATCCGTAGTGCGGACTGCTCGTTCTGTGTTCCCTACAGTTGATGCAGCCAACGATGAACCCACCGCTGATTTATTAACCCAGCGGATGCACATTCATGAAAAAACCGCTTGGATGTTAAGAAGTCTGCTGGAAGAATAAAGCATCGGTTAAACTTTCCTACCTCGAACTCAGAAATCGGGTTTTTAGGTGAGGGATAACAAATGGGGGATAACGACTATAGCAGCGCCTTTATCCGTTGTGGAATGCCCTCACCCCTTTCTCGTCGGCGGCCCAAAGGGGGAGAGGGGAGCGGATTATGTCATAAATCATTTAGGATTGCTATAAAGTCGTTACGACAAACGGGGGAGATGCACTAAAGTTGTTTCTTCCCCTGTTCTTAGTAACGACTTCAATCGTTTCTTCGCGGTTTGTAATATAGCGGTTCGGTGGACTCATTCGCGTACAGACATTTAAAGGAGTGCGTAAAGCCTGCGCCCGGGCGAAAGCTGTGCGGCGTAGCGTGTACGCGCGAGCCCAAACATCTTGCTCGCTCTTGACAAGAGCGAGCAAGATGCTCGCACTCCCAAGATGTACGCGAATAACGGTGGTCACCGCTATATGATGTCCAAGATTACATTAAATTGATCAACTCGAACTCATGAGTGATATTCCAGACGCCAGCCAACAATTACAAGCATTAATGCAACAGGTGGGAATCTCCAGTTTTCGCGCCCTCGCTCGTCAAGCGGGGGTGTCTCACTGGCAGGTGAGGCAACTGCGTCAGGGAAAAGCGTTGCAGATGCGTGTAGAACCCTTGCTGGTGCTGGCTAATACACTACAAGTACCCCTATCGGAGTTATTAGTCAGATGTGCTGGAGTTGAGGTGGGAGATACAGTCCCGGGAAGTTCGACCTTGCAAGGGGAATACGATCGCCTTCAGGTTCAGATGCAGCAGCAAAGGGAGACTCTGTTGCAGGAATTTCAACTGAGTAGTTTAGATATTTTAGAGTCCTGGTTACAAAACTGGCCCACTGCTGCTTATGCTGCTACCCAAAATCCGGACTTGCCTGCGGTGCGTTTGCTGCCGTTGCTGCATCCGGTGGAACGGTTGTTGCAAGAGTGGGGAGTCGAGGCGATCGCCTCAGTAGGGTCTGAGATTCCCTATAATCCCCAGCAGCATCAGTTACGGGAGGGAATGGCTGAACCGGGGGAACTTGTGAGAGTCCGCAGTACCGGATATCGCCAAGGGAATAAGCTGCTTTATCGAGCACAGGTCAGTCCCATCCAGAATTAGGGATCAGGGAGAGATTAGCCTAAAGGTCTAGCCCTGTCAAGGTGGTAAATTTAATGACGCTCAATCGTTGTTTCATGTAGGGGTAGGGTCTCCAAACCCTCTGCTCTAATGTAGGGGTAGGGTCTCCAAACCCTC